>CBDUXW010000182.1:0-6625 GCA_965371275.1 uncultured bacterium
GGGGGCGCGCCCCAGAGAAAAAACGACAGACGCGACGCCAGCGCCGCGTCGGCGATGCGCCGTTGACCGGGCACCGCCGCCGCCTCGAAACGGAACACGAAGTACGGGCTCGCCAAGATGGCCTCGAGCGCGGCGCGGATTCCGCCTTCGAAACCACCGCTCACCGCACCTGTTTCGTAGAAAGGCAGCAGCCCCTCGAGGTCGCGCTCGGTCAGCGGGCGGCGATACGCCTCGGTGCCCATTCGCGAGATGATGGCGGCGGCACAGGTGTGCTCCTCGGCAGCCGATATCGGCCGGCAGCTGAATATCTTGTCCCGCGTCGGCGTGCCCGAGACGCCGCTGGCGTTGTACGGGCCGGTGATCGTCAGGTCACGCAGGTGCGGCAGGGTGGTGACGCCGTAGGCCGCGCCGATGTCCTTGTCGGCCAGGCTCCAATCGTGCGGCGACAGCAGGTCGGGAACCGGGCCTTCCGTCTTGCGAATGAACGCCGCCGAAACCCGCTGTGGTCCCGACCTGATCGGGATCGGCCCGGTCCGCAGGTATTCGTTGTCGGCGTCCATATAGCGTTCGATGTCGAGCAGGGCGACGCGCTCGCCGTTGATCGACACCTCGATCTGCTCGTCGTGATACGTGGTCTTGCCGTACAGAAACGCGATCGGCGAGTCGTAAAACGCCAGCGTGAAGACGTACTCACCGTTGGCCGGAAACGTATGCACCACAGAAGTGCCGCCGCGTGTGCCGTACGGCGCACCCTCGACACGATCGCGCTGCGAAACGTAGCGCGGGATCTCGTAGGAGGCTTCTGCGGTGCCGGCCCCCGGGTCGCCGACGGCCAGTCGACTGATGTCGCTGGCGGCGCTCAGGTAACCCTCCATGACGGTCGTCGACAAGCGCTGAACGTCGGCGATGTTGTCGAATCCGGCGCTGACCGTATCGGGCGGCAGGAACTTGCCGGCATCGATATCGAGTCCGAGAAGCTCCTGAATGGACCGCTCGTACTCCGCGCGATTGAGGCGCTGGAACGTGCGCCCCCCGGTGTTCGGCGACGCCGCCGCGGCGGCGTCGATATTGGCCGTGAGGCCGCCGATGAGGACCGCGTAGGTGGCGTCGTCGGGGCGCTGCGCCTCGGCCGGCGGCATCATGCCGGTTTGCAGCTTGCGGATCATCTTCTCGGCGGTCTCCGCTTGCTCGTAGGCGCGCGCCGCGTCGAACGTTTCGAACGTCAAGCCCCCCTTGAGGTCCTTGTTGTTGTGACAGCGGAAGCAATAGCGGCCGATGAGCATGTTCTGCTCTTGGGCCGACGGTATTTCCGGCGCCCACCGGACCGGAGGCCGCAGCTCGGCGACGATCGGCTGCGCACTCGTTGCAGCGGTCTCTTGTTGGGCGAAACCGGCGCCGGCGGCCGTTCCCAGGCAAATAACCGCGGTGCCCAGCAGCGGAAGAGCGAATCGCTTCATCTTCGGCGTCTCATTAGCAGCGGGGGAGCGTTGAAGGTGTAAGGGAGTATACGGCTGATCCGCCTATTTTGCCCATACCCTACCCGTGCGAACCGTTACGACGGGTCACCGGTGGCGAGCTCGGGAAAGTAGCGCTACCCCGAGTATGATTCGCTACTAGCTGGACACTGACCGATGAACCGTTCCGACTCGATCTCACAACCCCTGGCGATGCGTACGGATGAGTACATCGGCATGGGCCCAGCGACCGTCGACGGCAACGACGCCTGGCGACTGATCTGCGCCTGTGTCGACGGTGACGCGGAAACCATTGCATCGCTTCTCGACGGCGCACCAGACCTCGCCAACGTCCAGTACTGGTACCAGACACCGCTACATTTCGCGGTGCGCGAAGGACACGTCGAGGCCGCACGAACCCTGCTGGAGCGGGCCACGGATCCAACGACGAGTTGCTACGGAGCCGACGAGTGGGCCGGCATGTTGGAGGAGGTGAAGCTCCGTGGGCTCCCCGAGATGGAAGCATTTCTCGCCGCGCAGATGCAGGAGCGCTTCGGCTACTCGCCCGATTTCGAGCCGGTCGCGGAGGCAATCCGCACCTACGACACCGAGCGGCTCGATCGCATGCTCGACGATCGACCCGACTGGGTGCACGCCGCCGACGGCACGGGCAACGGCGTCGTGCACTGGGCCGCGTTGACCCATCAGCCGGAGCTGTTTGTTTGGCTGCGCGGACGCGGCGCCGATCTGGACCGGAAGCGTGCCGATGGACGGAGCCCTCTGTTGCTGTCGGTCCACGGCGACTACGCCTTTCGCTGGTGGCGCGACGTGCCCGAAGAGCGGCGGCGATCGCCGGCCGAGATGGTCGACGCACTGCTCGAAGCCGGAGCGGAGAAACCGCTGAGCATTGCCCTGCTGCACGGTGACGTTAATGCCGTGAACACCGCGCTCCACGATCGTCCCGAGAATGCCAATAAGCTCGACGCGGGGCGGACGAGCCCTCTGTGCTACGCCTCTCTCGGCGGCCAGCTCCGTATGACGGAAATCCTGCTCAGCGCCGGCGCCGATCCCAACCAACCGGAGACGTCAGCCCCACGCGGCCGTGCGCTCTTCGAGGCCGCAGCGCGGAATGATCTCGAGCAGGCGCGCCTGCTGTTGGAGGCCGGCGCCAACCCCGACGCCGAGGTCGATTCATCCGGCAACTGCCTGCACATCGTGGAAAGCAGGCATCCGGAGGACTGTTCGGCGATGCAGGATCTGCTGTTCACTCACGGCGCCCGCAAAGCAAGTTGGCAGATGGATCCGCACGAGCTAAGCGTCGCTCTGGATTCAAACGAGCCGCTGCGCGATGAAGAGAACCTGTGGACGGCGGTTCTGGAAACCGGCGACGTCGAGATGTTGGAACAGCTCATCGGCCGGAGCCCGGACGCTCCGGCACTCCTTCGCGGGTGGACCTTCCGGCCCGGCTCGCCCGAGATCGTAGGCACGACACACGCTCTGGCACGCCTTATCGAAGCCGGCTTCGACATCAACCGCGGCGACTGGCAGGGTGCGACGCTGCTCCATTACTGCGCCGAATTCGGCAACACCAAGATGGCAGCCGATCTCCTGAGCCGCGGAGCGACAATCGACACCGTCGAGCTGACGCATGGAGGAACGCCTCTCGCTACCGCTGCACGGCGGGGGCAGATAGAAATGGTCGAGCTCCTGCTGGCTGCCGGCGCCGATCCCCATGTTCCGGCCGAGCACGAGTGGGCACTACCACTGGCAGCGGCGCGCCGGGCGGCGCACACCGGGATTATCGATCTTCTGGCGAACGCCTAGCGGCGCTATTGGGCCAGGAGCCGCACGAGCCGGGAAACACGGTAGGCCGCAACCGCATCCACGGCGACGTACTCGACGCGTCGTGGGCCGACGCGTTGCATTGCCGGCACGAACATCACCTGGTCGGCCTGCCCGGAATCGGCAACTTCGACGCGCAAGGTCACCGGCGATGCGAAAGCCAACGGCTCGATTTCTGCGCGACGAGCCAGCGCTGCCCTGACCCCCGCTGTAATTCGCTCGATCGCAACCGCCGGGTGAATGAGATGCGCTGCCGTGCGGCCGATGGCCTCCTTCACCACAACGCTCTCACCGCCCGGTACCAGGGCGGCCACCTCTTCCGTGGCGGCGCGGTCGCCGGACACGAATACGACCGGCACGCCGAACTGTCCGGCAACCGCCGCGTTCAGCCCCGCCTCACCGAGCTCACGGCCGTTGAACCACACGCCCTTGAGCTGCCCGGTGTACGTGTGGTCGAGCGTGGCGTCGGTAGTCGAGGCGCGGGCGTGATAGCCGATGAATATCGCTGCAGCGAAGCTGTCGTCGATGCCGTGCACCATGCCGAGCGGGCGCGGCCCCCCGGAAATCAACGTCGCGCGCCGGTCGAGCTTGTGGGGCTGGAGGTTGGTCTTGTCGCCGTGCGAGTCGATCACGACGACCTCGGCGGCGCCGGCGTCGAAGGCGGCGGCGATAGCAGCGTTGGTTTCGGCGATCATTTGGTCGCGCGCGGCAGCATAGTTGCGGCCGCCCGACGAAGTGTGACTCGAGTCGACAACGCCGGCGATGCCTTCCAGATCGACCGAGATATGGACCTTGAAACCCCCCTGTTGTGGGAGCGCGGCTGCCGGAAGCAACGCCACCAGCAGGGCAGCAAATACGACGCCCACGCCGCGGCGGCCGATCATCCGTGGCCTCCGGTCACGGGACTCCAGTAGGGCTTGTGCCTGTCTTCCTTCTCGAACTTCATTCTTCGGGATACTCATTCTTGCGCGCTCCTTGTCCCATTGCGGATTATCGGCGCTCGTCTAACTTGTGGTCCGAGCTCCACCGGACAACTATTCCCGCATGAGTACGTCGGAAGCAACAACCCGTGACGTCCACATTCGCGTCGAGTCGGAACTCGATCCCAGGCGTTCCGCTCCGCAACAGAACCAGTGGTTCTTTATCTATACGGTGACGATCACCAACCAAGGCGATGAAACCGTGCAACTGCTCAGCCGCCACTGGATCATCACCAACGGCGACGGTGACGTCGAGGAAGTTCGTGGGCCCGGCGTCGTCGGCCATCAGCCGGCTCTCGAGCACGGGCAATCGTTTCGGTACACGTCGGCATGCCCGCTGCCCACGGCTTTCGGCTTCATGCGCGGCACCTACCAGATGGTGACCGCAGGCGGCGAGCCTTTCGACGCAGAGATCGCCGAGTTCGAGCTCAGCGAGCCCTACGCGGTCAACTGAGGCGAGCCGACCGCGCGATACCGGCGTTCAACTCAGCAGGAAACGCACTTGTGGCTGTTCTTCGACCCGAGCTCTTCCAGTAGCGCCACCGTTTCCGGAAACGGCGACACGCGCTGTACGGGGCCGTTGGCCAGGTCGGCAGTGGTCTGCCCTTTGCGGCTGATAGCGGTCACGTCACACCCGATCTCGGCAAGGTACAGGACCATCGCGTTGTCGCCACGAGCGGCGGCATGATGCAGTGCGTTGTAGCCGTTGTGATCGCGGGCATTGACGTCGACACCGAGCTCTTCGACGAGATACTTGACGGTAGGCAACCAGCCGTCCGGGGCGTGCCGGTGAGCATTGCCCGCGAAGCCCTCGCCATAGCCGACGCCCGAAGCCGCGTGGATCGGGTACACGCCCGGGCCGCCGGGCTCGACCGGAGATAGACCGGAGGGATCGGGCGCATCCGGATCGATCGTGTCGCCGGTGTAGGGGTCGGTTTGAAGGGTCTTGGGCGGCTCGAATTTGAGCTCCGGGCGGTCCTTGTCAGGCATGTCGAACGGTGAAACCGGCGGTGCCGGGCGTGCGCCTCTCGGTCCCCGGCGCGGGCGCGGCGGTGGCGCCGTGGTCGGGATGTTCGGATCGGCGCCGTAGGCCATTAATAGCCGCATGGCGTCGACGTCCGTGGCGTAGGCGGCGCGCCAAAATGCGGTCGCCCCGGCGGTGTCCACGAGGCCGCAGTTTCGGTTACCACAGCCGCTGTAAACCATGTACCAGGGATGCGTCGCCAGCCGCGCGTCCGGGTCGGCACCGGCGACGAGCAAGGCCTCCATGATGTCCAGGTAGCTCGCCCGCTGCAGCCCCATTTCTTGCGGTTGCGGGTACCGCGTGCGTGGCTGCCACTGGGCATTGATGGCCGCGAGCAACGGCGTGACGCCGTTCACCCGCGCTGCCGTGTCGGGGTCGGCGCCGCGCTCGAGGAGCGCCAGCGCCAGGTCGAACTGACCGTTGATCGTCGCCATCAGCAAGGGGCTGGTGCCGTCTCCCGCACTGATCTGGTTGATATCCGCGCCGCCGTCGAGAAGCGCCGTGGCCGCCTCGATATAGCCCTGCCGCGTGGCGTGCAATAAAGCGGTCAATCCGCCCTTGGCTTCGATGCCCTGCGGGCGCCGGAAGCTGGCGAAGGGATCGGGCGACTCCTGTCCTTCCGGCACTTCGCCGGCAAGGAAGAATTCTCGCCCCGCCAGGATGGCGACCTGCAATTGATTAGGTGTCGGGGCTTTTTCGCCATCCGCGGTGAACGTTTCGAGGACCTCCCGCTGGCGCTCCTTCGCCGCCTCATCCAGCTCGTAGCGCTCCACGAGGTTCACCGACGTCGTCGCGATGTTGGGATCCGCGCCGTGCTCGAGCAGCACTTCGATGACGGCAACTCGGTTGAGTGACGCCGCGAAGATCAGTGGCGTCTGTTCCCATGCGTACTCGCGCGCGTCGGCCTCGGCGCCATTCTCCAGGAGGAACGTCACCGTTTCGACGTTGCCCGAAGCCGCCGCCAGATGGAGGGGCGTCGCGCCACTGTCGGGCGTGCGAGCGGCGACATTGCCGCCGGCCTCCAGAAGGGTTTCAACAACCGCCGCGCTTCCCGCCCGGCTGGCGACATGCAGCGGCGTGTACTGGCCGATTCGGGTTACCGCTTCCAAGCTGGCGCCGGCGTAAATCAACATCGCCGCCATCTCGGCATCGCTGCGCTCGGCTGCCCAGTGCAACGCCGTCATGCCGTCGCCTTGCGACTCATTGACGTCGGCGCCCCGCTGGAGCAAGCCGCGTACGGCTTCGACATCACCACGCCGCGCCGCGTCGGCGATCGGCGATTCGGGGAACGTCGCCGCGAGCAGCACCGTCGCGGACAGCAGCAC
>CBDUXW010000183.1:0-6552 GCA_965371275.1 uncultured bacterium
ATGGGACAACCATGCAGACGGCAACAACTTGAACTTGATCGACGGCATGCAGGCCGTCGGGCGATCGTTTGACCACGCGGTAGCCGCCTTTGTCGAAGATCTCGAAGCCCGTGTTGAGCGGGTCGTCGGGGTCCTCGAGCCGCATACCCGCCTTACCGCCACCGAAGAGCTGGCGGAAGATGCGGTTGAGATAACCGTTGACCGACTCGAAGCAATCGTTGAAGCGCTGGATGCAATCGACGTCGATGCGCTTGATGGCGTCGTCGAGGTTGCCGGCGGCGTCCTTGAGGTCCTTGCGCTGCGTCGACAGCTCCTCGAAGCGCGCCTCCTGCACCTCGAAGTCCTCGTAGGCCATCAGGTTCACCGGGCCGAGGCGGTCGATCTTGCCCTGGACCTCCTGCGTCATGAGACGCAGGGCCGCCGCGTCGAGCGCTGCAATGTCGATGACGTCGTCTTTCTTCTTGCTCTTCGCTTTCGCCTTCTTGCTCTTGGACTTGGCTTTCTTGTCGCTGCCGCCCTCGGCCGCGGCTTCGATCGCCGCTTCTTCAAGAAGCACGGGACCCTGCTTCAACAGGTCGGCGGGCTCCATCACGAGCCTCTCGCGGATCTGTTGGTCCAGGTGCTGCCCTTCGACGCGCGCCTCGGCAGCCTCGATATCACGCTGCGAGCGCGCCTCCTGAGCTTCCTCGAGCTCGGCGCGGCCTTGGGTCTGCGCGATTTCGAGCTCGGCGAGCTCAGTCTCGCCCGCATGGTCGTCGCTGACCCAGTTCTTCAGCTCTTCTTCGAGCGCCGCACCTTTCTTGCCGGCCTCCTTGGCTTGCCGACGTGACGTGTCGGCCTGACCGCGGGCCTCCTCCGCCGCTGTCTTCAAGGTGTCGATCTCCGCCGTCGCGCGCTCTCGCTCCGCCTCCAGACGGCGACCGGCAGCCTCCGCGACCGCCAGTTCCTGGTGCGCGGCCTTTGCCTGGGCCGCGGCGGCGCGCGCCGCAGTCGCGGCACGATCACGATTCTCCCGCGCCGCCAACTCCTCCGGCGATGTGACCTCCGGCTCCGGCATTGCCGTGGACTCCCCAGCCTCGTCGCTGAGATCGTCTTCGTCGACCTCGAGCGTCATGAGACGGGCCTGCCGGCCGCGGGCCCGCACCTCGACGCCGCACGCCCAACAACTACCGTTGGCGTCGACGAACGCGTGCCCGTTGTGCTCCTGCGCCAGTACCGGAACGTCGGCGGCGTCGGCGACCATCCACGTATCACACAGCAGCGCCCGGATCACCGCCGCCGCAACCTCCGTGCGCCCTGAAACACGATCGTGCAGCGCGCCGACGATGCGATCGTCGGCCGGCGGTGGCGTTTCCACAAACCCGGGCGACTCGCGCAGCGCGCGGGAGCGGCGATTACCGTCCAAGGTCTCGTCGAGCCACGGATCCAGGCCCTTGCTCGGCAACACCTTGACGTCGAGCAGATCACCGAGCGCCAGGTTCAGCGCCGCGAAATCGCTCTCCTCGACGACGAGGTCGGCCGACAACGGCCGCGGCTCACCGTCGTCCTCCGCGGCTTCCGATGCCATCGTCGCCATCGCGCCTTGCAAGCGACGACGCGCCGCCTCGAGCTCTTCCTGTGCCTCCGCCTCGACCTGCTGTGCGACCTCGGCGGCGGCAGCGGCCTGCTCCGCCACGTCTTCGCGCTGCGTCTGCAGCCCGGCGCCCTCGTCGATTCGCTCCCCGAGGTCGGCCGCACGCCGCTCCAGCTCGCCGATGCGGTCCTCGGCAAACGCCAGCCGATCCTCCTGGCGCTGCGCCTCGGCGGTAAGCCGCTCCTGCTCCAACTGGCTCCGATATACGCCCTGCCGCCGCTCCTGCTCGGCCTCGCGATTGGCGCGCAGTCGATTGCGGGCCTCGGTCAGCTTCTTGGCAGTCGCCTCCAGTACCTGGCGCGCCGCCTTTTCCGCGACGCGGGCAGCCGCCGCCCCGGCGGTCACCGTCTCGAGCTTCTGTTGCGACGCCGACAGCTCACCGTGCAGCCAGGCGCGCTCGAGCTGGCGCAGCTCGGCGCGCAGCTTCTTGTAGCGGCGCGCTCTGCCCGCCTGGCGCTTGAGGCTGCGCATCTGGCGACCGACCTCGTCGTAGATGTCGTCGATCCGCGCCACGTCCTGGGCCGTTGCTTCCAACTTGAGCTGTGTCAGATGACGGCGCTGCCGATACAGCGTGATGCCCGCCGCTTCCTCGAGCGGCGCGCGCCGATCCATCGAGTTCGCCGACAAGATCTGGTCGATCTTGCCCTGGCCGATCAGAAAGCAGGCCCGTGCGCCCAGCCCGGTGCCGGCCAAATGATCGCGAATGTCGCGTAAGCGGCACTTGTCGCCGTTGAGCAGGTATTCCGAATCGCCGGAGCGATACAGCCGGCGGGTGATCTTCAGGAGGTCGGGGTTGCCGGCCTGCGCAGACTCTGCGGCATCGTGATCGACCTCGGAGCTCGTCTCGACCTCGGAATTCGTCTCGACCTCGATGTCGCCCGAGGCGTCGATGGCGATGCCGTCGGCGGTCACTTGCTCGTCTACGGATTCTTCTTCGGTGTCCGCCGGCGGCTCGGCGCCGTTGCCGTTACCCTCGGCGATGTCGGGCATCGCCGCCATGCCGCCGGCCTCGAGGGCACGCAACGGATCCGGCCCGCCACCGCCCGGCCCGTGGCCGTTCGACAGAAACAGCGTGACCTCCGCGAGCCCGATGGCCTTGCGCGTCGCGGTGCCCTGGAAGATGACATCCTGCATGCGTTGGGCGCGCAGCGCTCGCGTGCTTTGCTCGCCGAGCACCCACAGAATGGCATCGGAGATATTGCTCTTGCCGCAACCGTTGGGCCCGACGACCGCAGTGATGCCGTCGGGAAAGTCGAGCTCCGCCGCATCGGCGAAGGACTTGAAGCCGCGAATTTCGAGCTTAGAGAGCTTCCACAACGTGCACGGGCCCCCAATTGCCCCGTGCCTCCCGGGTTCAGCGCAAGTTTCAAGAAGACAGCTGCGGTGCCGTCTTGGTGCCACCCCTGGCAGCGCGAAGTGTAGCACCTCAATAACCCATGGTAAACGATCAAACCACAAGCTGTTGTGCCCGGCAGGCTTCGAAACACCACATTTTGGGGTAGTGTAGCCGCATGGAAAATCAGCTCTCCGACCCCGTTTCGGCCTCTGCGGCGACCCGCCTCCACGTTGCCGCCGCCCCCGGCACCCTACCGCCCGAGCCCGTGCTGTCGGTAATCATGCCGGTGTACAACGAGCGCACGACGATTCGCGACATCGTTCAGTACGTGCTCGCCTCGCCGTGGGTGGGGCAGCTGATCATCGTCGACGACTGCTCGCAAGACGGCACCGCCGAGTTGCTGCGCAGCGAGATCGCCTCGATGGATTCGCGCATCAGCGTGCTCTTCCACGAGGTCAACAAGGGCAAGGGCGAGGCGATCAAGACGGCGCGGGCGCTGCTGCAGTGTCCCTACTGCATCATTCAAGATGCGGACCTCGAATACGATCCCGCCGAGTACGGCCGCCTCGTCGAGCCGCTACGCAATGGCCTCGCCGACGTTGTGTACGGTTCCCGTTTTCGCGGCGATGTGCGCCGCGTCCTGTTTTTCTGGCACACGGTAGGCAACAAGTTTCTGACGCTGCTGTCCAACGTCTGCACCAATCTGAACCTCACCGACATGGAGACCTGCTACAAGGCGTTCCGTACGGAGATCTTCACGTCGCTGCCGTTGCGCTCGCGCCGCTTCGGCATCGAGCCGGAAATCACCGCCAAGATCGCCCGCCGCGGCCTGCGAATCTACGAGGTCCCCATCTCGTACCACGGCCGTACCTACGCGGAAGGCAAGAAGATCAGCTGGAAGGATGGCCTCAACGCCATCTACGTGATCTTGCGCGAGCGCTTGCTCGGCCGCCGCGACCTCTCGCACGGCCATCGGACGCTCGAGAGCATCGCGCCGCTGCAGCGTTACCACCGGTTCTTGTGGGATACAGTTGCCGACCACGCCGGCCAGAAGGTCATCGAGATCGGCTCGGGAATCGGCAACATTTCGCAGTTTCTGGCCGATCGCGAGCACGTCTGGCTCACCGACGTGGAAGACGACTACCTGCGCGGGCTGCGGGCCCGTTCCGAGGGCCGCCCCAACACTGAGGTGCATCGGCTTGACCTCACCAAGCCGCTGGCCGGCCAGGAGGCCGACACCCTGCGTGGGGTAGCCGACACCGCGGTCGCGTTCAACGTCATCGAGCACATCGAAGACGAGGTGCGCGCCTTCGAGATCATCGGCGAAACGCTGCAACCCGACGGCCGGCTGCTGATCGTGGTGCCGGCCGGACCGGCACTCTACGGCGCCCTGGACAAAGAGCTCGGGCACTGCCGGCGCTACCGCCGCGCCGAGCTCGAAGAGCGGCTACAACAGGCCGGTTACGAGGTCGAATCGACATCTTGGGCCAACGCCATCGGCGCCTTCGGTTGGTGGCTCAACGGCCGCATCCTCCGGCGCCGCCACGTTCCCGGCTTCCAGGCCAAGATCAACAATCTCCTCGTACCGTTGCTGCGCCTCGAACGGGCGCTCGGCGTGCCGTTCGGCCTCTCGCTGGTAGTCGTGGCGCGCCGCATTGCGAGCCCGGAGAACCACGGATAGACTTCGTTTTGTCGTGCCGGCCGGGTTCCGAACAGGCCGTCCGGCAACCCGCCCCTCGACGCCCGTCGAGGCGTGTGCGTGACGCCTTCAGCCGACGTAGCTCAGTGGTAGAGCAGCTGATTCGTAATCAGCAGGTCCGGGGTTCGACTCCCCGCGTCGGCTCTTTGTTTTCAACAGGTTATGTCGTGGCCGAGGGTCCTACCGATCATCAATTCGCCCCTTCAGCCCCTCGAACCAGCCCAAGGCCACATTGATCTGCGTCGGCGCCGAGAGATCTTCCTCCACGCGAAGCATGAGGAACCGGCCATCCGGCGCGACGTCGTAGTTGCTGCCGATGAGTCCCTGGAACCAGTAGGATCCCTCCCACAGCTCAACGGGTTCGCCGACGGCGAACATCGGCTCGGTCTGAATCGGGACCGCCATCATCCGGTCGTCGGCCCAGTAGAAAAGCTCGGTTCCATCGGCCGACCACCTCGGCTGCGCACCGAAGGCAACGGGGATTGCGCTTTCGTCTCCCGGGAAGCGTCGCACGAACACCTGCGGACGCCCCGACTCGGTCGAGACGTAGGCCAGCCAGTCACCGGTGGGCGAAAAGCGGGGCGCTGCCGCGTCGTACGAGAGATCTGACAACGGGATCCACTCATCCTGCGGGGTCCTGACCCACAGGCGCATGCCGGTAACCGAAATCTCGAAACCCGCCAAGAATTGCCCGTCCCACGACCAGGAGCGCGGCAGCTGATAGTTGTCACGTTCGGCAAACAGCGTCGGTGGGGAGTTACTGCCCAGTTGTAGTTCGAACAGATTGCCGTTCCGCGTGAACGTGAGTGTGCCGTCGGGATTCCATACGGGATTGTAATCGGCGCCCTCGCCACCGATCCTGACCATCAGGCCGGTGCCAAGATCGATCAGCCCGATTTCCCCCACACCGTTGCCATCGAGCGCAACGAAGTTGGCGGCGAACCACGTGCCGTCCGGTGAAATTTGGCCGCCGAGGTACAGCGCCGGATCGACCTTGATGGCCGTCTCGCGCCCCTCGCGATCGACCCATACCGGGGTCGTCATCAAACGCCTCCGCCCTCCCGGCTGGTACACCAGGTCCCCGGAGCGCGAGACCGCAAACGCGGGGTCCTCCGAGCCGGCGGCATTTTCCCACTGGACCCCGTCCAAGACGGAAATCACCGAGCCCGTCACCACGCCGGTGTCGAGGTCGAACGGAACCATCCGCAGGTTCCCCGATTCCGAAAAAACCAGATACCCTGAGTCGAGGTACCGTACGCCACTGCCGGAAGGCCCGGTGCCCGCAGGCCAGAGTTCCTGCCAATCGCCGGGGGCGTCCAACGACATCTTGGCGAGTCGCGTGCCGGTCGCGGTGCCGACGCTGAAGATCACCATGTTCCCGTTCGGCAGCACCTGAGGGAAACTGTGCTGCACCTCGCCAAGTTCAGGTCTGGGACGGGTGAGCGGCTCGGGTTCGCCGCCGTCGAGTGGCACACGATAAAGCCCCTGGCCTATGCCGCCACCGAAGATGATGGTGTCGTCGTCGGTCCAGGTCGCCCCCTGCGCCATTGCAACCCGCGAGATCTCCAGAGGCGCGGTGCCATCGACGCGGACCCTCTTGATCCACCGATCGGCGACAAATCCGACCCAATCCCCGTCGGGCGAGAAAAAGGGGGAAATTGCGCCCTCGGTGCCCGGAAGCGCGGTTGCCTCAAACCCATCCATGTGCCGGACGAACAGTTGCTGCTCGGTGACGTAGGCGATGGTCTCGCCGTCGGGTGAGATCGCCAATCGGCCGAACCCGCCCACCCATGGCGCGACCGGCGGTACTCCGACCGAGAAGCGCACCTGCCGCGGGGGCCGCGCCCGGGGCGGGGGGAGGGGGCCCCCCCCCCCAGCGGGGGG
>CBDUXW010000184.1:0-6528 GCA_965371275.1 uncultured bacterium
AGCAACCTCACCGACATCGGGGTCGAGGATTTCAAGTTCCAGATCCGACCTGGCCTCGTGCTCGATGTCACCGCCAACACGGACTTCGCGCAGGTCGAGGTCGACCGTGCCCAGACTAATTTGACGCGCTTCTCGCTGTTCTTTCCCGAGCGCCGCGAGTTCTTTCTGGAAGGTCGCGACAGCTTCTCTTTCGGCACCCCTGCCGGGCGCGGTGGTCGCCCGTTGGCGATGCTCTTCTTCCCGCGCCGCATCGGGCTTTCGGATCGTGGCGCGCCGGTGCCCATCGATGTAGGGACGAAGCTCACCGGCAAGATAGGTCGCACCAAGATCGGTGTCCTCAACGTCCGGACGCGTGGCGACGACCTTCAAGCCGCGGAGAACTTCAGCGTCGTGAGGTTGCAGCAGGAGGTCCTGTCGCGCTCGAGGGTCGGCATGCTGTTCACCAATCGGACCGGCGGCGGCGACCACAACCGCGTCGTCGGGGCCGACGCCGACTTCACCTTTCTCGACCACCTGAACGTCCGCGGCTTCGCCGTCACTGCCGACGACAGCGCCTTCGACGGCACTTCGTTCGCCGGCCAGGCGCGGGTGGCCTGGAACAGTGACTTGTGGAATTTTTCCGGCGATCTGATGCGCATCGACGAGGAGTTTCGCGCCGGCATCGGCTTCGTGCCACGCCCGAATCTCGTGCGCCAAGCGTACCGGGCCGGGTGGAGCCCGCGGCCCGGGATCGACTGGCTGCGGCAGATCCGAATTTCGAGTAACTTCGAACACATCACGGATACCAACGGTGTGCTCCAGACCCGCGTGGCGGGCACCTTCGTCAACTTCAGCCTCGAGTCGGGCGACTCCTTCTTCGTCAACTTCAACGACACCTTCGAGCGCCTCGAGAAGCCCTTTCGAATTCACTCCGACCCGCTGTCGAGCGCCCGCGACGTCGTGATCCCCGTTGGCGATTATCGCTTTCGAGAGCTGACCGGCGGCTTCACCTTCTTCAGAGGTCGCCCACTCTCCGGCTCTATCCGGGTAGGGCGCGGTGACTTCTTCGGCGGCAACCGCACGACCGTGGCCATTTCGCCGGCGGTGCGCTTCGGGCAGAGCATTCAGGCATCGCTGTCGTATAACTACAACCGCATCGATCTCCCCGAGGGCAAGTTCACAACGCAGGTCGTCAACGGCAGGTTCAGCTACGCATTCAACGACCGGTGGCTCACCGACACCCTCGTCCAGTACAGCAACACCTCCGACCTCATCACGGTGTTCGCACGCCTGAACTACATTTACCGGCCGAACGACGATGTCTTCCTCGTGTACCAGCAAACCGCGGCGCTCGGCGGCTTGTTCGATGGCGAAGTCGACCGGCAATTCGTCATCAAAGTTACCCATTCATTCGAATTCTGAAGCTGTACGAGCCGATCGCCGGCGCTCGCTTAAGCCGAGCGACTGTTGCGCGACAAAAAATCGGGGGCGGGGCCATGATCAGCCCCGCCCCCTTTTTTCATCGACGTCGCTCCCTCAGAAATTGACCCGTGCACCGAGCTGGATCTGGCGCGGGCTGAACGCCTGCGACGGAATCAAGAAAGCGCTCTCGGTCGCGAAGGTACTCCCCAGATTCTCGAAGTTCGTCTCGTCGAAAATGTTGAAGAAGTCCGCCACGATGGTGACCGTGAAGTTTCGCGCTCCGGCGTTGATCGGTACCCGGTAGCGAAAGCTCATGTCCACGACATTAGTGCTGGGATTCGTGGCGCCGCCGAGCGTGCCGTCGAAGCTCTGGTCCGTTTGCGCGATGTCGGCATCGACGCCGGGACTCGGGTTGTTGAATACGCCGGCATCGGCGAGCACGCGGTTGTTGTTGTCGATGCGATCGATCTGCACGAACTCGGTGCGATCGCCGTCGAGGTACCGCCACACCCCCGAAAACACGACGCCGCCGTCACCGCTCCACGAGGTTCCCGGGATCTCGTAGGTCCACGAGGCCACGAAATTATTCTCGCGAAAGAAAAACGGCTTGGCGTCGTCGAGCCGCGGATCCTCGAGCCCGAGGGCGAGAGGGTCGCCGATGAACTCGCCGGTGTCGAAGTTGTACCCCGACTCGGTGCGGAGCTGGAAGTACGGGTTGGTGAATTCAGTACCCCGAGCGTTGCCGCTCTGGTCGGCGTAGGTGTACGAGATACGGGCGCCGAAGCGACCGATCGGCGTATCGCCGAAGCGCTTGCGAAAGGCGACCTGGATGGCGTCGTAGGTCTTGCCGGCGGTCTCCCCGGGAGCGAACGGGCTGTTGCCCGGGTTGGTGAACGTTTGGATCGCGCCGATGCCGGTCAGCGTCTGACCGTTGAACACCGACAGCTCCGGCCTCGAGGGCAGCCCCGCGGCCTGCGCGGCGCGCGAGAACTGGTTGATGGTGGTCTCCAACACCACGTTCTTGTTCTCGGTGTGGATGTAGTCGACACCGATCGATATGCCGTCACGAATCTCGCGTTCGACACCCACGCTGAACGTATCCGCATACTCCTGGGTGCGGTTGGGATCGTCGAAGTGCGGGCTCGAATTGATCGGCGTCTGGGCGTTGGCGTCGATTGTCGCGGCGAGAACGTCGCGCAACTGATTCAAATTGGTGACGCCGTTCTGCTGCGCGATGTCGAAGAGCAACTGCTGGTCGAGCCCGCCGTCGAATGGGAACGGCGCATTGAACGAAGGGCTGGTGATGCCGTCGAGGAAGAAGTCGTCGAAGGCAGCGAATCGGAAGCGGCCATAGAAGCGACCCCAACCACCGCGCACGACGGTGCGACCGTCACCGACCGGATCCCACGCCACGCCGATGCGCGGCGCGATGTTGTCTTGATCGTCGGTGATCTCCTCCCAATCCCAACGCAAACCGAGGTTCACGGTCAGGTTCGCGATGGGCTGCCAGTCATCCTGGACGAACAGCCCGAGCGTTTGATTCCTAGGGATCCGGATCTGCGACGTGTCACCGCCGGTCCGCACGCTGAAGTTGGTCGGGAAGGTGGTGATGTCGCCCGGCTTGAAGGGCACGTCGGTGTCGAAAAAGAACGTGCCGTTGGCGTTGCCGGCGTCGGCCAGCTTCTCGGTGCGGTAGGCGTACTGGACGCCGACGCGCAGGTCGTGATCGCCCTTGCCCCAGTCCGAGAGAAACCACGACAGCGTGTCGTCGACCTGGAACGAGTTGTTCACCCGATTCTGCGCCACGGTGCTGTTGCCGTCTGTGAAACTCAGACGACTCTCGCCGACGTCCGCGGCGCGCTGCGCCGCGAAGTCGCCGCCGTTGTCGATGAAGGCCGCGTTCGCAAACGACACGTCCTCGCGTGTAAACGAGAAACGAACGTTGTTGAACGCCATGTCGGTGAGCACCGAGTCGAGAGAAGCGATGACGTTTTGATCGGTATCGTCCTCCTCGCGTGCGGCACGCTGGGTGACGTTGCCGATGATCTGGTTCGACTGCGGTGAAAACTCGCGCAGGTAGCGCACCGACAGCTTGTTGTCGTCGGTCACCTGAACGTCGCCGCGGACCATTGTGTTCCGCACCAAGTTGTCTTCGGTGGTCGCGAAATTCAGGTCGGGCCGGCTGGCAAACGAGCGTGTCTCGCCGGCGTCGGCCTTGTTGCGTTCGAAGGAACCGAAGAAGTGGGCTCTGTTCTGGATAATCGGACCACCGATCGTTCCACCCACAGAGCTGAACTGGGTTTCGGGCTCTTCGCCGCCCTGACGCTTGGTGAAGAAGTTGTCCTCGTTGAGCGAGTCGTCCTGGAAGTAGCCGAAGCCCGTGCCGTGGAAGTCGTTGGCGCCGCTCTTGGTGACGGCGTTGATCACGCCTCCGGTGGCGCGGCCGAACTCGGCGTCGAACTGACTGGTCAGGACCTGGAATTCCTGAATCGTCTCGAATGCCGTGCGCGTCTGACCGCCGGCGATCGCACCGATGACATCGTCGTCGTTGTTGGCGCCGTCGATGTTGAAGGAGTTCTGCGAGTCGTCTTGGCCGTTGATGAAGATCGAATCAGACGAAGTCGACTGCTGATCGGGCGACGGGATGACGCCGGGCAACAAGGCGGCAAACAGGATGGCCGAGCGGTTCTGCGACGGCAGATCCTCGAACTCCTGCTGGGTCAGGGTTCCGCCGACCTGCTTGGAGGTTGATTCGACCAGTGGCGCCTGGGCCACTACGACGACCCTGTCTTCGACGCCGCCGAGCGTCAGAGTGACGCTGAGATCACCCTCGCTACCGACGTTGATCTCGATTCCCGGCCGCTCTAGCGCTCGGAACCCCTGCAGCGTGAACGTGACTGTATAAACGCCGGGGGTCAGGCCGTTCAGATCGTACACGCCACTGAGAGCGGTGACGGTCTGGCGGCTGTAACCGCTGCTCTCACTGCGAACGATCACGGTCACGCCCGGAAGGGGTGCACCCTCGGGATCGGTGACGGTGCCTTTCAATGACGCGCGCGCGAACTGCGCCTCGGCGGGCGACGGGAGAACAACGAAAGCAGCCAGCGCCATCATTAGCGCGGCGGCCAGATACCTCTTTGCTGATGACTGCATGAGGCACACACCCTTTCTTGGGGAGGTTCGATAACGGCGGGGTGTGCGCACGCCGACATGCGTCGGCGCCCCCGCCGGCTACCAAGAGTTGCAAGGCGTGTGCCAGCAGGAGAGTTCAGGTAACCGGAGCTTTCGGCGGCCATCTATCGGGTTCCCGGATGGGGCGGTGCCGCCGACCAATTCGTTGGAGCGGCTGATCCACGAACGTGGATCGCGGCCGTGCTTCGTAGTGACGGACATGGTCCTGGAGCAGAGCGGGCACCGTGATCCGACAAGGGAATAGCTGACACCGTGATCCAGCAGGGTGCCAAAAAAAACTCCCGGAGGTGCCTGCAACGGCACCCCCGGGAGTGTGTCGACACCGCCTGCGTGTTACGAGGCTTCCCGCAGTGGAATCGCCTCCTGCTCCTTGCGCGGTGCCACATCGAGGCGCCGTGCCATTTCCCAGAAGGTCGTGTACTTCATGCCGGCGATCTCGGCGGCGCGCGCCATGACCCCGTTGGCGCGCAGGATCGCCCTGCGGATCAATACCCGCTGGACCTCCTCGACGACATCCTTGAGCGGCATGTCCGGATTCACCATGTACAGGTCGGTGACGCCGGCAACCTGATCGAACGAGAAACTGATCTGCACCGTATGGGCGTTGATCCACTCGTAGCAACGAGGGCAACGCATGGACAGCCCACCGGGCAGCTGGGTTCGGGCGGTCACCGACCCGGAGTCGGGCAGCCGGGAAACCGTCCCCCTAACAGACGTGGGCGAAGAACCGTCAGTTTGCGAGTGTCTCACAGGCTCAGCGCATTCCTGGGGAGCGGTCGCGTGACGGACACTTGTCGGCATCGTCAAGCGACGTATGAGGGGAGTTCCCTGTCCAACCCAAGCAATACAGGTGACTAGACGCTTGTTCTTTTGCTCGAGGTCACAGTTTGGTCTCATCCCGCTTGTTGCCGGCGTCACAGGCCCGCCTGGTCGCCGCGGAATCGGGATCGTAAAAGGGCACGATCGCCAGACGAACGCGACTGTCTTCACTATTGTCGGCCGTAGGCAATACGAACTGCCATACGGCCGCCGCCGCCATCACCGCCAACGCCGCGGCCGCCAGCCTGACGTACCGAGAGCCTGACAAATTGGCAGTTGTTGTTTCGCCGGACGTGAGTACCGGAATCGCGGCGGCCAGGGGGCGCGTGTACCGCGTGCCGGGTACCGCTTAGCGTCGCACCGTCTCGCCAAGGGTACGGGAACGGACTATCAGAGCGCGACCTTGCCGCGTTGGACTCGGGCGAAGCAAGCTGTTGTAGGCAAAGCACTTATACGACTCGAGGATTTCTTCAGCTTTTCTTCACGCTGCCACACTGGAAACCGGCGTAGTCAAGCAACAGAATGCGGGTACGCTCCTTCATGACCCTGGAGATGTACCGCATGAGCACGTTCGATCGTCGTACCGTTTTAACGACCAGCGGCCTGGCACTCGCGCATCGCGCGCTGCCGTTCGGCGGCGGGCCTTCTACCGCAGTAGCTGCCGCCGGCCAAAGCGGAGGCTACGATGAGGAGGCCTCCACAAGCGACATATGGACGTCGTTCCCGAGCACCGACCCAACGCTCGTGCGCGCTGTGGTCGGCGCCGCCCATACCGACGTCGATACGGTCGCCGAGCTCGTGACCGCCCACCCCGCCCTGTCTCGCGCCTCCATCGACTGGGGCTTCGGCGACTGGGAGTCGGCCCTCGGCGCCGCCGCTCACATGGGCCGCCGCGACATTGCCGACGTGCTCATCGAGCAAGGCGCGCGCCCCAACATTTTCTCGGCGGCGATGATGGGTCAGATCGACATCGTGCGGGCTGCCGTCGCCGCGCAACCGGGCATTCAGCAAATCCCGGGGCCGCACGGCATCACGCTCTTGTCGCACGCTCGCAATGGCGGCGAGTCGGCGGCCGCCGTGTACGAGTACCTCGAGCACCTCGGCGATGCCGACCCC
>CBDUXW010000185.1:0-6525 GCA_965371275.1 uncultured bacterium
CACCCAGCACCCATACCCAGTGACGGCGGACGACATTCCGTGGTCGCCTTGAGCAATGAGAGGAACGAGACGCTCGTTCAGTACTGGGAGCGATCCGATGCCGCGTGACGCCTCGGATCGACTGTTGACAGTTTCCGAGGCAGCCGAAATGCTGCGTGTGTCGGAAGACACGGCGTACCGGTGGGGGAAGAACGGGCAAATCCCGTCCATCAAGCTTAGGGGCAGACGGCTGTACCCGGAATCGTTACTTTGGAGGCACATCCATGAAGAGGCTCTTCGATCCGAAGGTTCGAGAGGTGAAGTTTCGGGGTCGTCAGGTGTGGGAGGTAGATTGCAGAGCGTGGCCGGCGGAGACGGAGCGCATGGGGCATCCGGCCAGGAGGCGGTTCGCCAGCGAAGCGGAAGCCGAGCGGTGGAAAAGGACTCTGATCGTTCACGAGGACAGCGGCCGTGGGCCGGAACCGGGGCAGATGCGGGTATCCGACCTTTGCGCGCTTTACCTACGCTCGGTGAAGAAGAGCGACAAGTCTCCTGTGACCTACACGAACTACCGCGGCCGGCTCGGGACGTTCGTCCGGTTTCTCGACGAGCACGGAACCGCTGACGTGCGCGGGGTTACGCCACAGGTCATGGAGCTGTACCGGCTCCAGCTTCACGACCGGATGATGGTGAGCTCCGTCAATCAGGCGTTGATGGTCGTGAGCGGGCTGTTCTCTTGGGCGAGGCGAATGCGGCTGGTCGACCACAATCCGGTGAGCGACATTGAGCTTCCGCGGCAGAGGTCTGAACGTCGGGCGTTCACGGACCAAGAGCGCCTCAAACTCCTTCAGGGAGCTTCCGACGAGTGGCGCCCCGTGTGGAAGTTCCTCCTTTTGACCGGACTCCGTCGGAAAGAAATGACACGGCTCGCGGTGGAGTCGTTCGAACTCGAGACGCCGGTTCCCTTCGTGCGTGTGCACGGCAAAGGCGATAAGTGGCGCAACATTCCGCTCGAGGGAGAGCTGCTTCTCGTCGCCAAGGAGTTGATGCGCCGGGCCGTTGCGGCCGGGCGCGCCTCGATCGTCGGTTACAGCTACCACTACTTCGGACGGATCTGGGAGGCTGAGCGCACGCGGGTCGGATTGCCCTCGGACTTGACGCTTCACAGTTTTCGGCACGACTGCGCCACCAGGCTGGCCAACGACGGCCGGACGCCGCTCACCGAGGTTCGAGACCTCCTGGGCCATTCGTCGGTGCGCGTCACCGAGACCTACGTGCACCGAGACGAGCGTAAACTCCGTGCCGGGCTCGCGAACTTGGGTGATGAACTGCGTGAGCTCGAGCGTGCCGCCGGCGACCGAAATGGTACAAAGTTGGTATCAGAGCGTTGAGGGTAACCGACAGATGACCATCTTCGAATCGGCTAGAACCTCACTCCCGGGCCGCGACCGCGAGCCCGCAGGCCCTTCACGATCTGCTCGTAGGCGATGTAGTACTTAAAGATGTTCGCCACGTAGTCGACGGTCTCGCGGCCGATGTCGCGCGCTGCCATCACCTCGACGTTGTTGAACCATACGTTCGGATCGAGGCCGACTTCTTCGGCCTCGCGGCGCAGTCGGTTGATGCGCGCCGGACCGGCGTTGTACGACGCGAAGCTGAACAGTGCCGCGTTGAAGGCGTCGACCTCGGGGCCGGAGTAATAGCGATCGGAAATGAAACGCAGGTACTTCACGCCGGCGTGGATATTGTCCTCGAGCTCGTGAATATCGGGAATGCCGACGTTCGGATCGGCGGCGGTCGACGGCAGTAGTTGCATCACCCCGACGGCGCCCACCGGGCTCACCAGGCTCTGGTCGAGTCGCGATTCCTGATACGCCTGGGCGGTGACCATCAGCCAGTCGAATTCATAGCGGTCGGCGTACTCCGCGAAGAATTCGATCGTCTCTTCGAAACGCTCCTGACCCTGGTTGGCGAACACGTTCTCGACGTACTTGCCGCTCTGCAGATACCGCTTCAGCAGGATGTTGCCGAGCAGCGTGCCCTGTTTGTGCTCGCCGATGAAGTCGTTGACTTCGGCGGCCAGCAACGGGCTGTTCTTGCGGAAGGCCCAGGCGATCTGCCCGCCGGTGTTCACCGCGATGTCGCGGTGCACCGTCATGTGGGTGAATACGTCCTCCCAGAAATCGGCCTTGTGACTGTCGACGACGGCCAGCGGCAGCAGACTGGCGTTCACCATCTGCAGGAGGTCCTCGTCTTCGAGCGTCTCGCTGGCCGGCGTCAGCGTCATTTCGGGCTTGCCCGCGGCGCGGAAACGCTCGTTGAGGCGCTGGAGACTGGTCCAGTAGCTGCTCGATTGGCGAACGTTGATCTCCAGGCCGGCGAGGTCGTCGACACTGCTGAGCTCGGGTCCGGCCGGGCCCGTGACGACGACTTCGCTGATGTTGTCGTATGCCGCATCCGAAAAATCCACCTGCTCGAGGCGTTCCGGAGTGATCGTCAGGTTGGCGGCGGCGATGTCACCTCGACCCTCGAGCAGAAACGGGATCAGCTGGTCGCGACGCACCGGCAATATGGTTACTACTACCTTCAGTGTCCCGGAGCCGAGCTTCTCGTTGAGCTGCTTCTCGAACAATTGCAGGGCCTCGTAGGTGATGCCCTTTTGCGTGCCGCCGTCGAGGAAGTAGAACGTACCGCTGTACACGACCAGGGCGCGCAACATCCGGCGTTCCACCATGCTGTCGAGGTCGCCGGTCCACGGTGCTGTCACCACAGCCAGCAGCTCATTGTTGATCTCGCCGCTGTGCACTGAGGCCAGAGTCTCGAGTGCGGCGTCGGCGAGCTGAGCGACACTTTCTGCCTCGGCCTCTTGCGGCGGCGCGGACGAACCGGTGGACTCCGCGGCGGAGCAGCCCGGCGTGACGACGGCGGCGAACAGAAGAGCGAGAGCCAGCGCGGCGCGGCCGGCCGGTGCGTGACGAAGCGATATACACATGATTCGTGGGCTCCGAGATCAAGCTCGTAGGGCGGCGACTTCGAGCGCGGTGGGCGCCTCCATCTTACACCGCTGGAATTTCAACCTCGTGCGCGTACGAGTCGCCCATCCACTGACCGTTCATCTGTTACAGGCCACTAGCGGCCTCCGAAGCGGCCGCGCCAGCCGAAGGTGGCATTCAACCCCGCGGCGTCGAAGCCCGACCCGTGCAGGCGATAGTTGCGGTCGAGAAGGTTGGCGAGGGTGAACGTAAGCTCATGGTCGGCGTTGAACGTGAAGCCGCCACGCAGTGCCGCGGTGAACCAGCCGGGGGTTTCGACGAACAGTGGATTGCCCTCCAGGTCAGGACCGAGGACACGCCGCTGCACCTCGGCGAGCGTCTCGCCGGTGGCCAACAGAATGCCGTCCTCGACGACCCCGAGCTCGACGGCGCCGTTGTTGAAGTAGTCGGCGATCGAGTCGGCGTCGCGGAAGGCGCCGAGACGGGCGTCGGTGAGGTCTGCCGGGTTCCAGCGGTTCTGGGTGAGCATGCCGGTGAACACGCCCTCCAACCACAAGCGGCCGCCCGGTTGGTTCCAGCGCAGCACGGCGTTGAGGTTGTCGGGTGCGATCTTGCGCGCCCAGAAGCCGGTATCGAGCTCACGGCCGCGCTGCACGCCGCCTTTGAGCGTAAACAACCAGTCGGCGTTCAAGGTTTGCTCGAAGAGCCACTCGATGCCCCAAACTCGGCCGCGGCCGATGTTGACGCGCGACACGACGGGACGGTCGTCGAGCTCCACGAAAATCCGACCCTCCTCGTCCTGCGCGATGATCTCCTCGCCGCCGATGGTCTGGCCGACCACGTCGGTGGGCACGATCAACGTGCGGCGCGAGATCGTATCCGTCAATTCGCTGTCGAAGAAGGCGAAATCGAAACGCCGGCCGGGTTGTCGCCAGCGGAAGCCCGCCTCGATGCTCCACAGCAGCTCCGGATCGAGCGACGTCCACAGGATGCCGGTGCTGGTCGCATTGGTGCCCGCCGAGTTGCCGACGAGAGAGTCGAAGTCGACCGCCTCCGCGGGCGCGACCTCGAAGCCGCCGCCGGTGAACCCCTGTTCGCTGAGGTCGAAGAGCGACGGCGCACGAAAGCCGCGGGCGACGCGCCCGTACATGCTGGCCTCGTCGCTGAGCTGGTAGGTGATCCCGGCGTTGAACGTGATGTCGCCGACGCTGTCGTCGATGGGCGGTACGGTGGGAGTGCCGTCGAATATGTTGTCGCCGGCTTTCGTCGATGCTTTGAAGTACGAAAAGCGCACGCCGCTCGATACCTGCAGGCGGTTGGCGATCGCCGTCCAGTCGTCGAGAAAAAACAGACCCAGCGTCGTGTAACGTGAGCCGTCCGGGACGCGCGGGCGGACCTTTTGGACAACGCCGTCGCGGATCTCGTTGCGAAACGAATCGATGTATTCGTCGTACACCTCGCCGCCGAAGCTCATGAGGTGGTCGGCGGTGCTGGTGGAAGCCAGCGCCTCGTAGCCGAACGCGGTTACCGAGTTTTCCTCGATGCGCAGCGTGCTGTCGGGGAAACGCTGGTCTCGGCGGCCGTCGGTTTGCTTGTTGATCGAGAACGTCGACTCGAAAAACGTCGTGCCGCCCAGCACGTCCTGATAGCGGGCGTAGCCGAAGTCGAGGACCTGCGGCGTGAAGTCGGCGCGGTGGCGGCCGCTGCCGCCCAGCAGGCGGTCGTAGCGGCGCACGTTGAACTGCTCGTTGTGCATATAGAAGCCGGTCAAGGTGCCGGTATCCCGCGCCTTCCAGCTTGCCTTTCCCGTGAAGCCGGCGTGCTCGAAGTCGGTATCGACCAGGCGCGTGCCCAGGATTTCCTGAATCTGCTCGTTGCCGAGCTCGAAGAAACGACGCAACACGTTGTGCGAATCTTCGCCACGGCCGCTGCGCAGCTCCTGGTGCCGGACGCCGGTAATGGCGCCGAGGGCGGCGGCAGTCGATCCGGCGACGCCCAGCGTGCCGCTGCCGCCGAGACCCTTTGAAGCCGCCTCGCCGAAGGCATTGATCTTGCCGCTCCATTGCACCCGGTTGCCCGCGAAGGCCGGTACCTGGACGGTGGACACGTTCACCGCCCCGCCGAGCGCATCACTGCCGTAGTTGACCCCGGCGGGGCCGAGCTGGATGTCCAGGGCGTCGACGGCGACGCTCGGGATCCACGCCAGATACTGCGTGTTGCCGGCGCGGTAGGTCGAGTTGTTGTAGCGAATACCATCGACGAGATAGAGGACGGCCTGGGCGCTCTGGCCGCGCAATATCGGCGAGCCCTGGCCGGGCGTGGTTTGCTGGGCGATGATGCCGGTTTCCTCGCCGAGCATGCGGGGCAACAGGTCGGGCGCGCGCTCGCTGAGCATGTCGAGACTCAAGGAGCGCACCGTACCGGCCACCTTGGTGTCGTCCTGCAGCAGGCCGCGGCTGGCGGTGACGGTCACCTCGGTTCGAATCTGTGCCGCCTCGAAGGCGACGGTCACGGGTCCGCTGTCGGCGGTGAGCTGCACCAGGCGCACGCGGTCGCGATACGGGGGCACGGTGACGCGCAGCTCGTAGGTGCCGTCCGGCAACTCGAAGGTGAAGCGGCCGTCGGCGTCGGTATCGGTTTGGCCGAGCTGCAGCCTGTTGGGCCCGAAAACCCGCACCAGAGCGCCGGCGATAGGTTGTGCCTGGGCGTCGAGCACGACACCGGTAAGGCCGCGCTGTGCCGGCTGTGGTGCGGCCGCCGACTCGGCGGCGCCTCTTTGCGCCGGATCAACCGCCAACGGCTGTGCCTCGGCGGCGCCGAGACCCAACCCGAGGCTGGAAGCGAGAAGCCCGGCACCCACGCGTGCAGGGGCGGAGATATAGCTGCGCATAAGTAATTAGGTGGGGAAACAGTCGCCGGGGAAGCCTGTCTGGAGATACCTACGATACCAAATCTCGACCGAGCGTGTGCTTTGCCGTGCGGCCGAAACGGCGCCGAACCCTGCCCGATCCGGCCCCGTTCGGCACCCACGAGTACGTGCGAACAGGCTAATTTGTTGGGTATGTTCATGGAATAAGTCGAGAACCTGCGCAAGAAACTCGCCGACGGCGGAGCAGCAGCCTTGTAGGAGCCGCCGGATCCCCACATTTCGAGGAGAAAAACGCATGCGTAGATTGCCTCTGGCAGCCGTTATCGTCGCGTTGCTGATCGTGGTGGTGTCGAGCAATGTCGGCGCCGCGCAGTCCGAAGAGATTCGCTGGAAGGGCGTGCTCGCCGGGCAGCTGGAGTTTTTCGTTACCTTCACGCCCGCCGACGCTGGTCGATACACCGCGACCATCGACATCCCCGCCCAGGGGCTGTCGGGCGGCGAGCTTACCGATGTCGTGTACACCGACGGTGAGATTGCCTTCACGCTGGCGATCGCGCCGCCCAGCGGCGCCGTGTTCAAGGCGTCGCGCGACGAGGGCGGAACCGCGGCGAGCGGGACAATCGAACAAGGCGGCCAGCAGTTCCCGATCACGTTGGAGATCATGAACGAGGGGGAGGTGGGTGG
>CBDUXW010000186.1:0-6498 GCA_965371275.1 uncultured bacterium
GAAGCCGCGCCCACAGCCGCCAGCCCTTCCACCCGCCTCATGTCGCTCGACGCCCTGCGCGGCTTCGATATGTTCTGGATTGCCGGCGGTGAGGGGATCGTGCACGCCCTCGCCGAGCTCACCGGCTGGACCGTCATGCTGTGGGCGTCGACGCAGCTTCATCATGTCGAATGGAACGGGTTCGTTTTCTACGACATGATCTTTCCGCTCTTCCTGTTCATTGCCGGCGTGGCGATGCCGTTCTCGCTTACCAAGCGCTTGGAAGCGGGCGACGACAAGCGGCAGTTGATGCTGCATGTCGTGCGGCGGGGGCTCGTCCTGGTGGTCCTGGGGGCGATTTACAACAACGGCCTGTTCCGCGTCGAGCTCGACCAGATGCGCTTTCCGAGTGTGCTGGGGCGCATCGGCCTGGCCTACATGTTCGCCGGCCTGATCGTTCTCAACACGCGCCTGCGCGGGCAGATCTATTGGTTTGCCGGGCTTCTGCTCGGCTACTGGGGCGCCATGATGCTGATCCCGGTGCCCGGCTTCGGCGCCGGGCAGCTCACCGTCGACGGAAGCCTGGCGGCCTACATCGACCGCCTGCTGATCCCCGGCCGCCTGCACCTGGGAGTGCACGACCCGGAGGGACTGCTGTCGACCATCCCTGCCGTTTCCACCGCCTTGCTCGGCGCCTTTGCGGGTCATCTGCTGCGCGCGGAAACACCGGGAACGACGCGGCAGCGCAAGGCGTTGCTGCTCGCGAGCGGCGGGGCCGCATGTCTGCTGCTGGGGTACCTGTGGGGATTCGCCTTGCCGATCAACAAGAACCTGTGGACGAGCTCGTTCGTGTTGTTCGCCGGCGGCTGGAGCCTGCTGCTGCTCTCCCTCTTCTACGTTGTGATCGACGTCTGGGGCTATACGAAATGGGCCTTCTTCTTCGTCGTGATCGGCATGAACTCCATACTTATCTACATGGCCGGGCGCTTCATCGATTTCGCCTACACGACGGATTTCCTGTTCGCGGGCCTGCTGCGACCGTTGAGCGGGTCCGCCGGGCGCGTGTTGTGGTGGGTCGGCTTCGTGCTGGTGGAGTGGGCTTTCTTGTATTTCCTGTACCGCAAGAAGGTGTTCCTGCGCGTCTGAGGGTGGCCGCCACGCGGCGGCAGCCTGCCGGCGTCGCAGCCTATGGCACAATGGAGGCTCCGGTCGCCCTCGCGCCATGCCCCCGGAATTGCGTATGCTCGGGCTCGACATTCCGTTCCGCAGACACCTTTTTGCTGTTCCGCCGCCACCTCGTACCCACTCCTAGGGATGTGCCATGAAACGTCTCGTTGCCACAATCATCGTCCTTGCCATCCTTCTCCCCGCGACAGCCGATGCGCAACAGGAGCGCTACGACTACTGGCGGCCGCAACGCGACATGATCCGTTACGGCCAGCAGGCGATCCTGATGTGCAACGGGCTGTTCACCGGCAACCGCACGCTCGAGCAGGTGTTCGCCCAGGAATTGGCGTTCCTGGCGCAGCCGGTGGGCACGCCGCGCGGCGGTGACTACGAGGTCGACTGGGAGCGCCAGTCAGTAGCGATCGGGGCTGCGGGCGGCACACCGATCATGCGGGCCGTGTTTCGTGAAGGCATCGGCTGCGTGATCCTCGCCCCCGACCAGACGTTCGAAGACATCGACGAGCTGCCGATCCTTGCGGTCCCGCCGCCGCCGGGCGATGCGGCGACGATTCCCTGGCCCGACGGCGATCTGGTTACGGACACGTCGCTGCCGCCGAACATCGACGCCGCGGTGCTGCAAGCGGCATCGGACTGGGCCTTCGATCGGGACACCCCGCAGCAGGTAACCCTCAGCCTCATGGTGGTGCACGACGGCAACATCATCGTCGAGCGCTACGCGCCGGGCGTCGACATGACCACCAAGACGCGCACCTGGTCGACGGCCAAGAGCATCGCGGTGACGCTGTTCGGCATGCTGGCAGACGAGGGCCGCCTGGCCCTCGATGAGCCGCTGCCATTCGACTGGCTGCCGCATACCCGCACGCCGGGGGAGGACCCGCGCGCGGCGATCACGCTGCGCCACGTGCTGAACATGTCGAGCGGTCTCGAATCGATCGACAACGCCGGCCTCGAGTACGCCACCGGCTCGGGCCTGGCCTACTGGGCCGGCGCCAGTTCCGTCGTCGGGGCGCGCAGCCGGGCGCTGATACGCGAGCCCGGTACCAACTGGGACTACGAGAACTACGACACGTTGCTCGCCGTCTACGCCATGAAGCTGGCGATCGGCGACCCGCAGGAGTACCTGCAGTTTCCACGCGCGGCGCTGCTCGACAAGATCGGCATGCGCAACACGCTGTTGAGCACCGATCGCTTCGGCGACTTCATTCTCAGTAGCCAGGTGTATACCAACGCCCGCGACCTGGCCCGCTTCGGATTGCTGTATCTCAACGGCGGCGTGTGGAACGGCGAGCGCTTGCTTTCCCAGGAATGGATCGACTTCGTGCGCACGCCGGCGCCGGCAACCGTGGGTCGCGGCGGCCACTACGGCGGCCAATGGTGGCTGGTGCCCGACGACGTCGACATCGTGCCCCGGAGTGCCTACTCGACCGCGGGCAACCGCGGCCAGTACGTGGTGGTGGTGCCGAGCCACGACCTGGTGATCGTGCGCCGCGGCCTCGACTGGGGCCGCCAGGGCTTCAATCGGTGGGAGCTGACGCGCGAGGTGCTCAAGGCTTTCCCGCTGACCGATCCGCAGGGTCGCTGACGGCGCGCCGCGCGAGACGGCACAAACAGTCAGGTCGTTCCCCATATGGAGCTCCCATGGCCGAACTGAAAACGCAAAAAAACAAAGCCAGCGTCGAGGAGTTCATCAGCGGCGTCGACGACGAGGGCAAGCGCGACGACTGCCGCGTCGTGATCGACATGATGCGCGACGTCACCGGCGAGGAGCCCGCCATGTGGGGCCCGAGCATCGTCGGTTTCGGCAGCTACCACTACAAGTACGCCTCGGGCCGCGAGGGCGACTGGATGAAGACGGGTTTCTCGCCGCGCAAGCAGGCGTTGACGCTGTACATCATGTCGGGGTTTTCGGATTACGACGCGCTGCTCGCCAAGCTCGGCAAGTACAAGACCGGCAAGTCGTGCTTGTACGTCAAGTCGCTCGCCGACGTCGACCTCGAGGTCCTCCGCGAGCTCGTCGAGAAGTCCGTGCACGAAAACTCGATGGGCGAGGACGTCGCCTCGTAAGCGAAGCAGCGTGATAAAGTTCGGCGCCATGGAGAGAACGATCCTCGCGGCAGTTGCTGGAATTATCGACAGCGGCGCCGACGACTAGCCTGGGTTCCGGCCGTGCATGCGCTCGCTCTGATTCTCGTACTCGTATCGTCGCTAGGGGCGGAGTCCGCCGTCGAGCGGGCGGTGTCGGTTGCTCAGGGTCCCGGTAGAGCCTGCACCGCGCGCCTGCAGGAGGGCTCTCGCCGTCTGCAGTCGGGTGAGTTCGCCGTCGCGGTGGAGAATTTCACCGCCGCTCTCGAGCTCTGTCCGGGCGATGTACAGGCGTGGTTCCTGCTCGGCACGGCGCAGCGCGCTGCCGGCGACCTGGCCGCCGCGCAAGCAACGTTCGAACAGCTCTCGGCGGCGCACCCCGATGCCCCCAATGGGCCCTTCGGCCTGGGTCAGGTACAACTTCTCAACGACGACGCAGCGGCCGCCGAGGCATCGCTGCGCGAGGCACTGCGCCGCGATCCCGAATACGCGCGTGCCTGGTTTTACCTCGGCAGTGCCTTGCGGGCGCAGCAACGGACCGACGCTGCCGCCGACGCCTATCGTCAGGCCCTGCGCCGCAATCCCACGGGGCGCCCTTCGGCGTTGGCGCTGGCGCGTATTCTGCTGGCCGCGGGTGACGGCGAAGAGGCCCTCGCGGTGTTGCGACCCGTCGGCCGCACGTTCCCCAACGACCCACAGGTGGTGCCGCTGGCCAGCGCCGCGCTCGCTCAGCTCGGCCGCTTCGACGAGGCCGCCGAGATGTTGGATGCCGCCGGCGTCGCGTCGGCTGAAAACTGGTTCACCGTCGGATTGTCGGCGGCCGAGGCCGGCGAGTGGAACGGCGCGGAGAATGCGCTCGACAGGGCATTGGCCGCCGATCCCCGTCATGTCGACGCCCGCATCGTGCTGGCGGAGCTTCTGGAGGGTTCCGGCCGGCAGCAGCGTTCCGAACAGATTCTCGAGGCGGGGATCGCGTTGCTGGATGACGACCGGCAACTGCGGCGCGCGCTGGCGGCCATGTTCATCAACCGCAACGCGCGGCAGCTCGCGGACGCCGCGGGCATCCTGCGCGGCCTGCTCGACGAGACTCCGGGCGACGATGACGTGCGCCGCGCCCTGGCCACGGTATATGCCGACACCGGTCAGCTCGAACCCGCGCTGGAGCTGTTCCGCGAGCTGGCGCCTCGCTATCCGACGGACGCCGAGCTCACCTATCGGATCGGCTACCTGCAGAGCCACGTGGGCAATAACGAGGCGGCGCGTGCCGCGTTGCAGCGGGCGCTGTTCATCGACGAGAACATCGTCGATGCGTCCTACGAGATCGCCGTCATCGACATGCGCGAGCAGAAGTTCGAGGCGGCTGCGATTCGCCTCGAGCAAGTAATACAGCAGGAGCCCTACCGCACCGGCGCCTACGTCAACCTGGCGCGCGCCTACCGGGCGCTGGGCCGCGAAGATGAGGCGACGGCGGCCGCCGCGCGCTCGGGCGAGCTACAGGAGCTCGATTCCCGCATCGACGACCTGCGTGCCGAGCTGCGGCTGCGCCCGCGCGTAGCCGCGAATCACCTGGCGCTCGGCAAGCTGTACGCGGACATCGACCGGACGGCGGAGGCGGAAGCCTTGCTGCAGACGGCGCTGCGCATCGAGCCCGGCCTGCAAGAGGCGCGCGACGTGCTCGCTCGGATCCAGGGCCGTTAGCCGGCGACTCCCGGAGGACACCTCGACGATAGGCCGGTGCCTCGAACCGTAGGACTGCGCTGAGTTGCTAGCCGGACCCGTCCGCCGGTCGTGCCGCCACTACGCCGCGACCTTCGACGATCACGTAGAGCCGCCCGGCCGGCAGAAGGCCGAGGTCTTCGGTCGGGCCCGCCGGCCAGCGGATCGTCAGCGACCCTTCGTCGGCATTACCGAGCCCGAAATGCAGGGTTGCCGGGCTCGACGATTGATATGACGACCCCGCCTTGACCTCTTGCACGAGGCGCACAGCCGAGGCGGCGTTGCCGGCAGCGGTGGGCGCCGCAGAGCTCGTCGGCGCCAGTATCGCCCGCGCCCCGATCGCCCGGCGGTTGCCGTTGCGCCCCACGAGGCGTAGCTGGATCCAGTTGCCGGCCTCGCTGCCGCCGTCGTTGCGCAGGTAGTCGGCGCCCTGGTTGTTGTTGTTCACCAGAATGTCGACGTCGCCGTCGTTGTCGAGGTCGGCGATCGCCGAACCGCGCGATACTTTGACCAGCTCCATCCCGGGGCCGTACTGTTCGTGCATCTCCGTGAAGTGTCCCGCCCCGTCGTTGACGTACAAGTGGTTGGGCTGGGCATGGGTGATGTTCTCGGTAAAGGCCTCGATGTTGTCGATGATGTGGCCGTTGGCGACGAACAGATCGAGGTCGGCGTCGTTGTCGACGTCGATCCAGTTCACCCCGAAGCCGACGAGCAAGATGCCGGGCGTCGCCAGGCCGGTGGTGAACGTAACGTCCGAGAAAACCGAGCGGCCGATGTTGCGGTACAGCGAGTTGGTCTCGCGCGCCAGGTTGGTCACGATGACGTCGAGTCTGCCGTCGCCGTCGTAGTCGCCCCAGTCGGTTCCCATGCCGGCTTCCGGGCGGCCGTCCTCGCTGAAGCCGACGCCGGCCAGCAAGGCGTCGTCGAAGAACGTGCCGTCGCCGTTGTTGACGTACAGGAAGTTGCGCTCGCCGTCGTTGGCCACGTAGATGTCGGCGTCGCCGTCGTCGTCGTAGTCGGCGAACACCACGCCCAGCCCCTTGCCCTCCCGCGCATTCTCGACGCCGGCGATGCTGGTGGCGTCGTCGAACGAGCCGTCGCCCCGATTCAGATAGAGAATGTCCGATTGCGCCGGATAGACGTCGGGACCGCAATAGGAGCGCATGCCCGTCGGCGTGCCGCAGACCTTGTGGTTCTCCCAGGTGGACTCGAGATAGTTGGTCACGTAGAGGTCGATGTCGCCATCACCGTCGACATCGGCCCAGGCCGCCGACGAGCCGGCTCTGTCGTCGTCGACGCCGGCCTGCGCCGTGACATCGTCGAACGTGCCGTCTCCATTGTTGCGATACAGCCGGTTGGCGCCGAAGTTGGTGACGAAGATATCCACGAAGCCGTCGCCGTCGTAGTCGGCCGGGCTGGCGCCGAGCCCGTAGCCGTCGTCGCCGACGCGGGCATGGTCGGTAGCGTCGGCGAACGTGCCGTCACCGTTGTTGCGTAGCAGGGTGTTTTGCAGGCGGCGGCCGGCGATGCGCC
>CBDUXW010000187.1:0-6482 GCA_965371275.1 uncultured bacterium
GTCCCTACTGCAAGGTGCGCAGCGACGCCCTCTTGGAAGCACTCGACGAAGCCATGCCCGAGGGCACGAGCTGGTCGACGCCACGGGGCGGCATGTGTTGTTGGGTCACGCTGCCGGCGGACGGCTGTTTTGACGACCTCTACTGGGCGGCGCTGCAGCGCGGTGTGGCCTACACCCCCGGTGACGTGTTCTTGACGCGGCGACGCGAACGCAGCGCTCTGCGCCTGGCCTTCGGGAAGCTGCCGCCGCGGAAGCTGCAGGACGCCGTCGGTATCCTGGGCGAGCTCGTCACCGAGCGCCTCGGCACGCGGAAGAAGGATCGGGAGTCCGTGTGCTGCTACGGCCCCCTCGTCTAGCGGGCGCGGCTGGCATCCGCGCGGTTCTGCACTACAGTACGAGGAACCGGAGGATGACATGCATACTTTCATCGCGCTGATCAGCTTTACCGACCACGGGCTTCACGACATCAAGGATTCGCCACACCGCGCCGACCTCTTTCTCGAGGTGGCGGAGAAAGCCGGCGCTCACGTGAAGGATGTCTACTGGACCCTCGGAAGCCACGATGGCGTCTTGATTCTCGAGGCACCCGACGACGAAACCGCCGCCGCCGTGTTGCTGTCGCTGCAAACGCGCGGCAACGTGCGCACCGAAACGTTGCGCGCCTTTGAATGGGCCGAGTTTCAGACAGTTCTCGACCACTTGCAGTAGCACGACATCGCGACTCGCCGGCGGGCGCCGTCCAAGCGCCCGTGCCGTGGATGCTCTCTTGACCTACCGCCGTATCTTCAGCTTCTGGGTTCCGCTCGCCTCCACCTGGCTGATGATGGCGGCGGAAGGACCCTTTCTGGCGGCAATCATCGCCCGCCTCGCCGATCCCACGGAGAATCTCGCTGCCTACGGCGTCGCGCTCGCCGTGGCGCTCATCGTCGAGGCGCCGGTAATCATGTTGCTGAGCGCGGCGACGGCGCTGGTCGCGGACCGCGCATCATATCTGGCACTGCGCCGCTTCACCCAATCACTCAACGCGGCGATCACCGCCGTCATGGCGATACTCCTTGTACCGCCGGTGTTCAACGCCCTGGCCTACGGCGTGTTGAACCTGCCCGCCGACGTCGCCAACGTCGCCTACGGGTCGGTGGCTCTGCTGCTGCCCTGGCCCGGAGCGATCGGCTACCGCCGTTTCTTGCAGGGCACGCTGGTGCGCCACAACATGACGCGTCGGGTCGCGTACGGCACGATGGTCCGCGTTGTGTTCATGGCGATCGCGGCCGTCGTCGGCTCACGCGTACTGGAGCTGCGCGGCGCCCACGTCGGTGCGCTGGCGCTCACGACCGGTGTGCTCGCCGAAGCCATTGCCAGCCGACTGATGGCAGCGGGCATCGTGCGCGAGCTGCTCTCCGGCCGACGGGACAAGAAAGGCGCGCACGAACTGGCGCAGCCCGAGATCGCGTCATTCTACTTCCCGCTGGTGACGATGTCGGTGCTGGCCATGGGCATCCACCCGATGGTCACTTTCTTCATGGGCCGCAGCCACATGGCGCTCGAGTCGCTCGCGGTGCTGCCCGTAGTACACGGGCTGGCGTTCCTGTTCCGCAGCCTCGGTTTGTCATATCAGGAGGTCACCATCGCCCTGATCGGCGACCACGCCGAGCACTTCGACAAGCTACGCAACTTCGCCTTCGGCCTCGGCATCGCCGTATCGGCCGGCATCGCCTTCATCGCCTACACGCCGGCCGCTACCTTCTGGTTCGAGACCCTCTCCGGCCTGACTCCGGCGCTTGCGGAGTTCGCGCTGCTGCCGGCGCGGATCGCCGCCTTGCTGCCGGCGTTGACGGTGTTGATGTCGTTCCAGCGGGCCCTCTTGGTCGGCGCCCGCAACACGACGCCGCTGACCACCGCCACCGTGATCGAAGTCGGCGGTATCGCGCTGATCATGTCTGTTGCTATCTTCGGGCTCAACGTAGCCGGTGTTGTAGCAGCGATGGCGGCGCTCGTCCTGGGACGCACCGCCGGCTGCATTTATCTGATGGCACCCTGCACCGAGTCGGTTCGCCGGCTCCGCGTTTCTCAGGCGGTTGCCGACTGACGCCACAAGAGATCCACGGCTGCGGCCGATCCGACCAGCATGCCGGCGAAGAACGCGACCTCCGGAAAGTCGGTCGGCACCTCCTCGGCGACAACCAAGGAGTGATTCGCCAGGAAGGCGCCCAACAGCAACACCAGCGACAGCAGCGCGGCCGCCCAATGCCGGCGACGCGCCGTCGCGATGCGGCCGGCCTCACCCCGCACGTACAGCAACGCGCCGAAAATGACGAGCAGCAGGGCGATGAGCGCCACGGTCCACACCGGGCCGGTCCACACTCCGGGTATGAGAAACAATACGTCCCAGGTGGCAAGGCTCGGGGGCCACCCGAGCGCTGCATAAAGCCCCAGGTAGTAGGCCAGGTCCCACACGCCGAAGGACAGGGCGAACAATCCGAAGCGGCCCCACGCCGTGCAGGCCGCGGCGACACCCACGGCCGCCAACATCACCAGCGTCGCCGCCTCGCGAATCAACTCGACGATCGCCAAATCGGACCGCAGCAGGCGCAGGGGAAAGTCGAAGCCTTCCGGGTACACGAGCTCGCGGAGGTAGACAACCACCGCCGCCTCGACCCAGCCGAAGGCCGCTGCAAACACCGTGACGGCGCCGAGCGTCAGCGCCGGTCGCTCAGTCTTGAACCTCGTGGTGCTTGACCTCCCCGCGGCGCATCTCGGCGTAGTCTTGGAGCTTGCGCGTTGCCGCGTCGAACGCCGCATGGATCGCAGCCGGCAGGTCGTCTTCCCGTTGCCGATCGATCGTCAACTCACTACCGGGGACGGCCAAATGGACCCGCACTTTATAGAAGCCGCCCGAGCGGTGGTGGTCGCTGGGACCGTCGATCACGACCCGGCAGGCAGTTAGTCGATCGTAGAAGCGCTCGAGCTTGCCGGCGCGCTTGGTGATGAGTGCCTCATCACGCTTCGAAAGTGATAGATGGTGTCCCGTAACGTCTAGTGGAACCTGCAACGCGTACTCTCCTTTTGCAAAGCCGTCTCTTCTTGAAGGATAGTATCAATGACGCTGTAAGTCAGACTTCGATTCCGCGCCCCACCCTGTCGACGATCGGCCCCTGTTCGCGGCCCTACTGGAGTGATCACATGAAACGGTCGCTGTCGGCGTTGCTCACCATCGCGACGCTCTCCTTGCCCGCTGCGCTTGCAGCACACCCTGCTCTCACAGCACTGACGCCGCATGCGGGCGGTGCTGATGTCTATCCTCGCAACTGGGACGTCGACATCCTGCACTACGCCTTCAACTTGACGCTCAGCGATGACAACAACGAGGTCGTCGGCAACGCGGAAATTACGATTCGCTTCGCCAAGGCCGGCATCGACGAGTTCGCGCTCGACCTGATCGGCGTGGTCGGCAACGGCGACACGGGGATGACGGTGGCGGCGATAAGCCGCGACGGTGATCCCCTCGGCTATACGCATGCCGCCGACCGCCTGACGATCAGCATGGCAACACCGTCGACGGCCGAAGAACGTCGCACGTACCGGATCTCGTACCGTGGCGAGCCGGCCGACGGTCTGATCATCGACGAGAACAAATACGGCGATCGCACGTTCTTCGGCGACAACTACCCGGAAAGGGCTCGCCACTGGTTACCCACCGTCGATCACGTATCCGACAAGGCGACGGTGGACTGGATCATTACAGCACCGAACCACTATCAGGTGGTGGGTAATGGACGCCTCATCGAGCGCACCGACCTGCCGGACGGCACACGACTCACCCACTGGGCTTCGACGGTGCCGATCGCGACGAAGGTCATGGTGATCGGTGCGGCTCGTTTCGCCGTGCAGCAGGTCGCCGTCGTCGACGGCGTCCCGGTTCAATCGTGGGTATATCCGCAGAACCGCGACGAGGGATTCTACGACTACGCGCTCGCCGAAAAGGTGTTGCGTTTCTTCGATGGTCACATCGGTGAGTATCCGTACGCCAAGCTGGCGAACGTGCAATCGAAGACGCGCTACGGCGGCATGGAGAACGCCAGCAACATCTTCTACAGCGAGCGCTCGGTGAGCGGCACGCGGCGGGGGGAAGGGCTGATTGCTCACGAGGTCGCGCACCAGTGGTTCGGCGATTCGGTGACCGAACGCGATTGGCACCACAACTGGCTGAGCGAGGGCTTCGCTACGTACTTCACCCAGCTCTACAACGAATTCACGTTCGGCCGCGACCGGCTCGACCAAGGCATGCGCGACGCCCGCGACACGGTGGCCGGCTTCTACGCGCGCAACCCGATCCCGTTGATCGCCGAGAGCGTCAGCGACCCGAATGAGTTGCTCAATCGCAACGCGTACCAAAAGGGCGCCTGGTTGCTGCACATGCTGCGCCGGCAGATCGGCGACGAGGCGTTCTGGACGGGGATTCGCAACTACTACCGGGAGTACCGCGACAGCACGGCGCTGACCGAGGACGTTCAGCGCGTCATGGAAGAGGCCTCGCACCAGGACCTCGAGTGGTTCTTCCGGCAGTGGGCGTACGTGCCCGGCCACCCGATGCTCAACGTGACGTGGCGCTATGACGCCCCGACCGGGCGCCTGCACGTCGACATAGAACAAACCCAGGACGTCGTCTTTCGCTTCCCGCTCGATATCGGCATCCGAGACGACGGCGGCAACTTCCGCACCGAAACGTTGACCGTGACCGAGCGCTCCGCCGGCTTCGAGATCGACGTGGGCACGGAGCCCGCCGAGATCGTTCTCGATCCGAACGTCTGGCTGCTCTTCGAGGGCGGTGTCCGCTAGCAGGCCGTGTCCACAGGCCTGCTAAGATCGACTTTCTCAACTCACCCTCGCAGAGTTTTCATGAGACCCAAGCAAGAGGTCCGTGCAGCGTTGCGCCAAGCGGCGATCGTCTGTGTCCTGGTCGTCTCGCTGCCGATCGCCTGCCGACCGTCTCCGACCGCGTCGCCGTTTACCGAGGACACGCCGCGCCTGGTAGTGCTTCTGGTCGTCGACCAGATGACGCAGGAGTATCTGCAACGACTTCGCCCGCTTCTCGACGGCGGCCTGGAGTTCCTGCTCGACAACGGCGTGGTATTCAGCGACGCTCACCACTATCACGCCGACACGGTTACCGGCGCCGGTCACGCAACACTATCGTCGGGGTGTTACCCGAGCCGCTCCGGGATTGTCTCGAACGAGTGGTATGACCGGGCCACCGGCGACAGGGTCTACTGCGTCCAAGGCAACGACTATCGCCGCTCGCCAAAGAACCTTCTGGTCGACACGATCGGCGATCGTCTCAAGCAAATGGACCCGGCATCGAAAGTTTTTTCGGCGGGCGGCAAGGACCGTAGCGCCATCCTGCTGGGCGGTCATCAAGCCGACGGCTCGTTCTGGTACGACGGCGGCAACGGCGACTGGGTGACGACCGGTTACTGGGAAGAACCGGAATGGCTCGCAGAGTTCAACGATCGCAAGCTCGTTGATCGCTACTTCGGAACGCTGTGGGAACCGCTCTGGGTTGCCGAAGACATGCTCGAGCAACTCGGCATCGTGCAACTCGACGAGGGCATCTACCAGCGCCGGTTTCCTTATCCACTGGGCGGCAAGTCATTAGCCCGCACCTCGAGTTTCTACACCGCGGTGTATGAAAGCCCGCTGGGCGACGCCTATCTTGCCGAGCTCGCCAAGACGATCGTCGAGCAGGAAGACCTCGGAGGCGATGAACACCCCGACTACCTCGGGATCGGTTTCCACGCGCTGGACTACGTTGGCCATGACTTCGGGCCCAACAGCCGCGAAGTCGTCGACACGATTCTGCGACTCGACCAGACGCTTGCCGACCTGTTGGAGTTCTTCGACGAACGCATCGGGCTCGACAACATGGTCGTCGGGCTGAGCGCCGACCACGGCGTCATGCCGATGCCGGAATATCGCGAGCTGCTGAGCATGCCGGGTCGCCGTACCGGGGTCGACGAAACCGTCTGCTTCCAAACGGTCGGCCGGCAGCTCGAAGATTCGTACGGAAACCATGACTGGTTGAATGCAGGTCTCTATCTGAATGAGGAAGCGATCGCCGAAGAGGGCCTCGACCGGCGGGCGCTGGAGACGGAAATCGCCGCGATGCTGGGTGCTTGTCCGGGCGTTGCGCACGTGTGGACGCGCAGCGAATTGCTGTCGCCGAACATCGAAGGCCCCGGTCCCGACGTCGAGTTACCTGACGGCACATGGATCAGTGGAGACGAAGCCGATCATTTTCGGCAGTTGTTCATCAACAGCTACCATCCGGACCGTGGCGCCGATTTCGAAATTCTCTACGAGCCGTTTCATCTCAACCGCCGCAGCGCCGGTTCGACCCATGGGACGCCTTATCGGCACGATACGTGGGTGCCGATGATCGTGTTGGCTCCCGGCGTCCCGGCCCGGGTCGTCGGTGAGCGCGCCCC
>CBDUXW010000188.1:0-6454 GCA_965371275.1 uncultured bacterium
CGCCCCTGGATAACGCGCGTTTCGTTGAGCCGTTGCCAACTTGCTCCGCCGTTGTCGGAGCGGTACAGGCCGCCCTCCTCCGCCTCGACGATCGCATACACCCGTTCCGGATCGGCGGGAGACACGGCAACGCCGATCTTGCCGACGAACTCGGGCAGGCCGCTCTCGAGTTTCTCCCAGGTATCGCCGCTGTCGGTCGTCTTGAAGATACCGCCGCCCGGGCCGCCGGAGCGGATGAACCACGGACTCCGGCCGTGGTCCCACATGGCGGCATAGAGATTGCGCGGGTTATGGGCATCCATGGAAAGGTCGACGGCACCGGTATCTCCATTGACCTCGAGGGTGAGCTCCCAGGTCTCACCGCCATCTTTTGAGCGGTAGATGCCACGTTCCTCGCTGGCGCCCCACGGGTTGCCTTGCGCCGCCACGTACACGAGATCCGGATCGGTCGGGTGGATGCGGATCTTGGAGATGTGCCGTGTGGCTTCAAGTCCCATGGGGGTCCACGTCTTGCCGGCGTCCGTCGACTTGTACACCCCATTGCCGTGCGAGCTGGTCTGATTCCGGATCGGTGCTTCCCCCATCCCCACGTACACCACATTCGGATCGGAAAGCGACACCGCCACCGCGCCGACGGAGCCTGTGTTGAAGGACCCGTCGGAGATGTTGTCCCACGTCTGCCCGGCACTCTCCGTCTTCCAGACGCCGCCGCCGCTGGCACCCATGTAGTAGACATTGGGCTGGCTCGGCACACCGGTGGCGGCGGTGGCCCGGCCGCCGCGAGCGGGGCCTATATTGCGCCACTCCAAGGCCTCCAAGAGTGCCGGATCGTATTGATCGCCGGCTTCGTCTTGATAGCCGGCATCGTCGGCTTTCGTCTCGGCACTCACGAAGAACAAGGCGAGAAGCAGGGCCGGGAGTGTCAGGAAGGAGATGTGACGAAAAGCAGTTGCTTTCAAAGACATGACAGGTCCCGATCGCGTTTTCCGCACCAGTGGCTTCTCCGGTGGGAAGTTGTCGCTGAATGGGCGTGGGCGCAGTCGGGTGCGCTACAGCCCCTGCCGCATATAGCGGCCGATCGCCTCGATTCCGCGCTCGATGTCCACTTCCATGTTGTAGAAGTGCGGCGAGAAACGGATTCCACCGCGGTCCGCCCCGCCGCGGGCCGCGGCCACGATGCCGTCTTCCTCGAGTGCTCCGAGAACCTGCCGGGCGTTGAGCTCCCCCGGCCGGAACGTGACCACCGCACCGCGCCGCTCCGGCTCCGGTGAGGTCCACATGTGCACCCCTTCGATCGCGGTAAGACCGTCGATGAGTTGGCTGGCCAAATCGCGGCTTCGTGCCTCGATCTCGCTCATACCGATCGACTGGAGGAATTCGATTTGCTTGCCGAAGGTGTACAGCGCCGGTGTGTCGCGCTGCCCCATCCCTTCATGGGTGCGCGAGATGCCCGACTGTCCCGAGTAGGCGCTGTAGCTCGACGGCCAGAGTCGATCCTGGACACGCGCGTTCACGTACAGCACCCCGGTCTCCAGTGGGCCGCAGGGCCATTTGTGGGCGCTTCCGGAGTAGAAATCCGGCTGGATGTCGGACAGGTCCACGTCGAGCAGTCCAAACGACTGCGCCCCATCGATCATCGAGAGGATCCCGCGGTCCCGGGCCAGCGCGCAGAGCGCCTTGGCGGGAAAGAGCTCTCCCGCGACATTGCTATGGTGCATGAACGTCATCACCCGCGTGTTCGCGGTGATGGCACGCTCGAACGCCTCGACGTAGTACTCCATTCCGGGGTGCGGAGTGACCTGCTCGACTTCCCGTACGGTGTACCCGAAACGCTCTCCTTTGCCCTTCCATGCCCGGTTGTTGCTGGGGTGGTTGTCCGCAAAGATCAGGACCTCGTCGCCCGGACCGAGGTCGAGCCCGTTCGACACCCAGTTGTTCGCCTCGCTCGTGTTTCGCGTGATGAGGATCTCTTCGGGTGTCACCCGCAAGAATCCGGCGAGCAGCTCGCGCGTGCGTTCCTTGGCGCCGAGGATCTCGCTCCGGTAACTCGGGAACGGCTTGCTATCCAGTCGTTCCGTGTACTCGGAGACCGCCTCCAACACCCTGGCGGGGGCCGGGCAGAGGTTGGCGGCGTTCATGACCGATACGTCGGGCGGCATCAGAAACTGAGACCGAACGTCGGCCCAATTGACCGCCCCAGGGCGCACGGAGGCGCTCGAGAGCGGGGCGGGCCGAAAGCCTTCGAAGCTCGGGTGCCCGAGCATGGCGGCGGATCCGCCGAAGGCGAAGAGGCGGGCGAACTCACGACGGTTCACTGACGAATGGCTCATTGAATTCTCCTGGATGATGCGCTGGACGGGCCGCCAGACTGATCGACACTTTGCTTGCGTCCGGGTCGTACTGTCAAGGTAACTCGTAATCTGGCACCGTTCGGCGTCGAGAGCGGTGGTGGCCGGGCGGCTAATGTCGAGCCGCCCGATGTCACAGCTAGTCGTCCTCCGGCTCACCGTACCCGCCGCCGCCGGGTGTACGAATGCTGATCGCGGTGCCGGCTTCGACGTGCATGCTGGCCTTGCCGGCGATGTCTTCTTCCGTATCGGAGCCGTCGGGTCCGGGCGCCATGAGGACGTTACGACCGGTCTTCCCCGGTGATCCGCCCTGCAGGCCATAGGGTGCATAACGGCGACGATCGCTGAGCACCGTGATCTCCGCAGGGCCCAATACCTCGATGTCTCGGCGGATTCCGTGGCCTCCCCGAAAGCGGCCGGCGCCGCCGGAGCCGCGACGAATCTCGTAGCGGCGGACGTGATAGGGATAGGCGTGCTCGAGCGCCTCGATCGGCGTGTTGAGGCTGTTGGTCATGTGGCAGTGCGTGGCGTCGAGACCATCGGCGGTCGGGCGGGCGCCCATGCCGCCGGCGGTGGTTTCGTAGTAGGCGTAGGGCTCGCCGGTGCGCGGGTCGGTGCCGCCGATCGTCAGATTGCTCATGGTGCCGTAGCTGGCGGCCGGTATGCGGTCGGGAATCGCCTGAGCAAGCGCGCCCAGCACCACATCAACGATGCGTTGCGAGGTTTCGACGTTGCCCCCGGCCACGGCTGCCGGCGGGCGCGCGTTCAGCAGGCTGCCGTCGGGAACCACGAGCTCGAGGGGTCGTATCGTGCCGTGGTTGGACGGTATGGCAAACGGCACGATCACCCGGAAGCAATACATCACGGCGGACAGCGTGATCGCGTAGATGGCATTGATGCCGCCGTTGACCTGCGGGGCGGTGCCGGTGAAGTCGATGCGCACTCCGGTGCCGTCAACGTCGAGTTGGACGACGATGGGCACCGGCTCCGGGCTCAGACCGTCGTCGTCCATCCGATCCGCGAAGCGGTACGAGCCGTCGGGAACCTGGCTGATGGCCTCCCGTGTCATCCGCTCGGCGTAGTCCTGCAGGTGGGCCATGTACTCGGCCACCATTGCGGCCCCGTACTTGCTCGAGAGGTCTACGAGCCGGCGGGTCCCCGTACGGTTCGAGGCAATCTGCGCCGTAAGGTCGCCTTCACGCTCCACCGGTGTGCGTACGTTGGTCAGGATCAACGCCAGCACGTCGTCGACCACCTGGCCGCCACGCAGTAGATGGACCGGCGGGATGCGAATGCCCTCTTGATAGATCGAGCGGGCGAGCGGCATGGATCCCGGCGTCATGCCGCCGACATCCGAATGGTGGGCGCGATTGGCCACGTAGTAGTCAGGTTCATCGGCTCCATCGAGGAACACCGGCTCTACCAGCGTGATGTCGGGCAGGTGCGTGCCGCCGTGGAACGGGTCGTTGAGGATCACCATGTCGCCGGGGCGCATCTCCGTGTGCTCGATGGCGGCTGCGACCGACAACGGCATGGATCCCAGGTGCACCGGCATGTGCTCGCCTTGGGCAACCATCCGGCCTTGGGCGTCGAACACGGCGCACGAGTAGTCGCGCCGTTCCTTGATGTTGGGCGAGAACGAGGTGCGACAGAGCGCCACTCCCATTTCTTCGGCCACCGAGTAGAACAGGTTGCGGAACACCTCGAGGCGGACGGGATCCCAGGCGCTCATCGTTGGTCTCCGGCTTCGAGGAGCAAATTGAACCACTCGTCGACGCGGCAGGTGAAACCCGCCGGCACCACGGTCGTCGTGCTGTACTCCGTGACGAGAGCCGGACCGTCGAACCGGTTGCCCGGACGCAGCGCCTCGCGGTCGAGAAGCGTCGCTGCGGCTTCTCTGTTGGGGCCGAACATGACGTGATCGGCGAGGACGGCGGCCGTAGCGTCGGGGCCTTCGAGATCGGCACGCGGCAAATCGACGCGGCAGCGCTTGGCGACGGCGCGAACCCGAACGTTCACCACCTCGGTGTCGCGCGAGCTGTCGGCATATCCGTAGCGGCGTACGTGCGCCGCGTGAAATGCGTCGACGAACGTGTCGCCGAACGGCACCGCGATCTCGAATCCCTGGCCGCGGTAACGGACATCGAGGGTGCGCTCCAGGCGGAGATCGGCCGCAGCGCCGCCCTCCGTGGCGAAGTCGGCGGCGGCGCCGTCCTCGAGGTTGCGCAACGCCGATTCGAGCGTGTCGGTGGATAGCTCGTCGCTAGGTACGAGCACCGTGCGCGAATAGTCGCGGACGTAATCGGCGAGCAACATGCCGAGCGCCGAGAGGATTCCGGCGGATCGGGGCACCAAGATGCGGGGAATTCCGAGGTTTTGGGCCAGGTCGACGGCATGCATGCCACCGGCGCCGCCGAAGCAAACCAGGGTGAAGTCGGCGGGATCGTGGCCACGCTCCAGCGAAATCACCCGAATGGCCCGCTCCATGGTGGCATTGGCGACGTGCAACACGCCGAAGGCGGCCTCGACCTCGGTGAGGCCGAGATCCGCTGCCAGGCGAGCCACGCCGTCTCGTGCAGCCTCGAGATCGAGCGACGCGGTGCCGCCCAGGAAGTGCTCTGCGGAGAGGCGGCCGAGCACCAGGTTGGCGTCGGTCACCGTGACCTCGGTGCCGCCGCGGCCGTAGGCGATGGGACCCGGTTGCGCACCGGCGCTGCGCGGGCCGACCCGCAATGAACCGCCTTCGTCGGGCGCGGCGATCGATCCACCGCCCGCGCCCACGGTGTGAATGTCGATGACCGGCAAGCGGATGGGGATGTCGCCGACGGCTGCCTCGGCCGTCCGGCTCACCTGCCCGGGACAGAGACAAACGTCAGTGCTGGTGCCGCCCATGTCGAAGGTGATCACGTTCTCGAAGCCGGCGCGGGAGCCGATCTCGAAACCGCCGACGACGCCGCCCGCGGGTCCCGACAGGACGGTCTGCACGGCGTGCCGGATGGCGGTATCGAGCGAGATCGTGCCGCCGTTCGACTGCATGATGCGCACCTCTTCGGCGGCGAGCTGCTCCGAGAGGCGGCCCAGGTAGCCGGCCATCACCGGGCCCACGTAGGCGTTCACCACGGTCGTGCTGCAGCGCTCGAATTCGCGGAATTCCGGTAGGACCTCGTAGGACGCGGTGCAGAAACCCGGAAAGCGGTCGGCGAGGGCCTCCAGGATCGCCGCTTCGTGGGCCTCGTTGGCGTATGAGTGCAACAGGCACACGGCGACGGAATCGGCGTCCAGGGAGGCCAGGGCCGCCAGCGATTCCTCGATTGCCGCCGGTGTCAGGGGCAGCAGCACGCTGCCGTCGGGGCCGATACGCTCGGCGACACCGAGGCGCAGCGCCGCCGGCACGAGGGGCGGCGGTCGCTTGACGTCGAGGTTGTAGATCTCGGGCCGCGTCTGCCTGCCGATCTCGAGCACGTCCTCGAAGCCGCGGGTCGTGATGAGGGCGGCGCGGGCGCCGCGCCGCTCCAGGAGGGCGTTGGTGGCCACCGTCGAACCGTGAACGAGTGCAAGGCCGCCGGCCGCTTGCAGGTGAGCGAGGCCGGCGGACACCGCCAGCGACGGGTCTTCGGGCGTCGACGGTTGCTTGTGGATCGCCAGGCCGTCCTCGGTGACGACGACGAAGTCGGTGAACGTACCGCCGGTATCAACTCCGATCAGCATAAACGAAACGCTCGATCTCGCCGTGGATACGCTCCACGGTGGTGGCGGAAGGCGGATCCGTGAAGCGCGATACGACGGATGTCGTCAGAAAGTTGGCGCCCAGTGCCCAGACGCCGTGGTGCACGCCGAGCCAGTTCGGCGTCACGAACAACATGATGTACAAGGTCGCCAGGCCGACGGCGATGCCGGCGAGCACGCCGGCGCGGGTCGTCAGTCGCTTGCGGGGCATGCAAACGCCGAGGATACCGGGTAGGAGTTGCAGGGCGCCGGAGCCGGACAGCATGACCAGGGTGACGAGGAAGGCATAGGTGCGCACGGACAGAACATAGCCGACAACGAGCAGCAGCACGATCAGCGCGCGACCGACCCAGACATAGTGCCGATCGGTGGCTTCGGGC
>CBDUXW010000189.1:0-6430 GCA_965371275.1 uncultured bacterium
TGCACCCACGTGGTCAGCATCGACCCGGCCAGGTACGCCACGAACGTACCGCCGCCTGCAAACGGCAGGGAGAACAGGACCAGGAAGATGATCGCTTTGCGGTTTAATTTGCTCATGGTCACATTCGTGAGTTCCCAGGGCCGGCAACGCAGCCACCTGGCAAGTGTCAACAGGCCCTTGTACTTTCATTGTGCCGAGCCGCACCCCCATCTTTCATCCGGAATCTTCGATCATGGCGAAAAAGAGGCACTTCACCCCCGCCACCTTCCGTTTCCTCAACGATCTCAAGAAGAACAACAACCGCGATTGGTTCCACGCCAACAAGCAGCGCTACGAGGACGAGCTGCGCGAGCCGGCGCTCGAGTTCATTCGCGATTTCGCGCCACGCCTGGCCGCGATCAGCCCGTTCTTCCGCGCCGACGATCGCAAGTCGGGCGGCTCACTGTTTCGTATTCATCGCGACGTTCGCTTCTCGAAGGACAAGAGTCCTTACAAGACGTACACGGGCATCCAGTTCCGCCACGAGCGCGGCAAAGATGTCCATTGCCCGGGTTTCTATCTCCATTTGCAGCCCAAGGAAGTGTTCGTCGGCGCCGGCATTTGGCATCCCGACAGCGAAACGTTGTCGATGATCCGCGATGCCATCGACTTCGACGCGGAGGGCTGGAAGAAGGCGATCGGCGGCAGCTTCGGCAAGAGCTTCGAGCTCTCCGGTGACTCGCTGAAGCGGGCGCCCAAGGGCTTCGACCCCGACCACCCGATGATCGAGGATCTGCGGCGCAAGGACTTCATCGGTTCGCAGCAGCTGAAACAGACGGATGTGACGAGCTCCGGATTCGACGAGCACTTCGCGAAGTTGTGCAACAACGCCGCGTCGCTCGTGGAGTATCTGTGCGACGCCGTGGAGGTACCGTTTTGACGATGCGAATCGCCCCGACGAGAGGCCCCTAGCGCGCCTGTCGCATCCGGTAGTTGTCGGGGGGCTCGGCCCCGAGCAGATGCTCGACGAAGTAATCCCAGCGCCGCCGCATCATGTAGGGCTCGTTGCCGAAGCCGTGGCCGCGGTTCGGGAAGAGGATCAGGTCGAAGTCCTTATTGGCCGCGATCAGCGCGTCGACGACGAGCAACGTGCTGTAAAACGGCACATTGGTGTCCATCGTGCCGTGCGCCAGCAGCAGCTTGCCCTCCAGGTTGCGGGCGAAATTCTGATTTGCCTGGGTGTCGTAGTTCGATTCGCCGTCGGCGTCAAAAACGAGCAACCCTTGCCACTTCTCGCCCCAGTCGTCCTCGTACACCCGGTTATCGTGGTTGCCGGCCTGCGACACGCCGACCTTGAAGAAATCGGGGTGACGGAACATCGCAGCGGCGGTGGCATAGCCGCCTCCGGAGTGTCCGTAGATGCCGGCGCGATCGATATCGATCCAGGCGTGGCGCTCGGCGAGCTGCTGCATCCCGGTGATCTGATCGGGCAGCGTGTTGTCGCCCATGTCGCCGTAGTACGCCGCGTGGAACTCCTTCGAGCGCCACGGCGTTCCCGTGCCGTCGAGCTTGATAACGATGAAGCCGAGCTCGGCGATCGCCTGCGCGTCGCCGCGCGCCGCTGAGAAGCTGCGGCTCCCGACGCTGCCCGTCTGTGGTCCCGGGTAGATGCTGTTGATGATCGGGTACTTGCGTGAGGGGTCGAAGTCCGTTGGCTTGAACATCAAACCGTACAGGTCGGTCTCGCCGTCGCGCGCCTTGACGGAGAAGGGCTCGGGCGGTTGCCAGCCCGCGGCCACGAGGCGTGAGATGTCGGCCTCTTCGAGATCGACGAGCTTGGCGCCGCCGGCGTCGCGGAGCACCGCCACCGGTGGAGTGTCGGGGGTCGAATAGTTGTCGACGAAATGGGCCCCCGACGGCGACAAGGCGATGCTGTGATTGGCGTTCTCAGGAGTCAACAGCGTCAGGCCCGAGCCGTCGAACCCGATCCGATAGAGGTGGATGAAATACGGATTACGTCCCGCCTCGAAACCGACGCCGGCGAAATAGAGCTGCCGATTGTCCTGATCGACGCGCAGTACCCGAGTTACGTTGCCCTCACCGTGGGTGATCTGATGCTGTAGCGCGCCGGTGTGCAGATCGTACAAATAGAGGTGGCCCCAGTTGTCGCGCTCGGAGAACCAGATGATCTCGTTCGAGCTCGGCAGGTAGCGCCAGTTGACAGCGCCGTTGCCGGACTCGAAAAACGTGTCGACCGTCTCTTCCAGTACCGTGTGGACGTCGCCGGTCTCGATGTCGGCGATGCGCAGCCACTGGCGCTTGTGGTCTCTCGAGGTGGAGAGAAACGCAAAGCTTGAAGAATCCGCGGTCCACTGCACGTCGCCCCAGACGCCGCGGCAAGCCACATCGTCGCACAGCGACGAGCGGTGCTGGTCGGGCGGCATTCGCAGGCGTACCAGCGTTCCCTGGTCGACGTCGATCACCACCCGCTCGATCATCGAGATGACCGAGTCTCCCGGCAGTGGGTACTTCCAGGCCCGGAGATTCGGATGCCCGACCCGCGTGTCGGCCAGGTACATTTCGCCGACGCCTCGTTGATCCTGCTGGAAGGTGGCGATCTTCTTCGAGTCGGGCGACCACAGGACGATGGGTCGGTCGCTCTGCCGCCAGCCGGCGTTGTCGGTAGCGTAGCCGTAGTCGAGCACGCCGTCCCGGGTAAGCGGCCGCTCCTCTCCGTTCGCCACCTGGCGCACCCAGAGGTTGTGATCGCGGATGAACGCTGCGCGCGTGCCATCGGATGAAAGCACCTCGTTTCGCGCACCTCCACCGCGGCCTCCACGACCGCCCCGACCGCCGCGGCCGCCGGCAGTCGATGTTTCGGCGCCCGTGGCAACGCATTGGTAGCGGTCGATGTCACACGACCAGCTGCGGCCCGCGGCGGTGAACCGGATCGTGCCGCCGTCGTCGACGAGATCGAACGACGTGAAGGGAAGATCGAATGCCTCGTATTCCTGGGCGGAGGCCTCCGAGAGCGCGGCGGCGAGTCGGGCGTGGTCGAATGCCGGCCGGCGCGTCGCGCTTGCCGGATCGACGAGGATGAACTCGTCTCCCGCCGCCGTCGCGATGCGATACCAAAAACGATCGCCGGGCAACCAGTTGGGTGACACTCCCGCGTGCAGCACCATCGAGTTCACGGTGTTTCCCAGGAATCCTTCGGCGCGCTCGTAGTCGGCGGCGGTGAGCGCGGTGGCTTCGCCGGCCTGCTGGGCGAACGCGGGAGCGATGACGGCGAAGCTCGCCAAGACGACGAGCGCTCGCATGCCGGGTCGATGCGCGCGGGGCTGCATGTTGATCCTCCTTGATGTCGATCCGCTTCAGAGTCGCCCGAGCAGGTTCTCCCAGCCGCCGCGCGCCTCGCTTCCGAACCGGATAATCGTAATCGCCTTCGGCTCGCCGTGTAAGCGGGGACTCGGTTGTGGCGACGACCCGTGTTGACTCTGTAGTGTGCGGCGCCATATAGTCCGGGTTCCGTATCATCCGGATAGTGGACTAGTTGGCCGCTACGCGGCCGGCAGATCAAGTGGAGTCGAGAGCGAGAATGGTTTCTAAGAGAGTGTCCGTGAAAGACGCGCGCGATGTGCTGCCCCTCACGCCCCGCGTGTTTCTGATCCTTTGGGGCCTGTCGCGCGAACCGCAGCACGGCTATGCGCTGCTCCGCACGGTCGAGGAGCTGGCGCGCGGGCGGGTCAGGGTCGGGCCGACATCGCTGTACGAGGCCATCCACACGCTGAAGCAGCGCCGCCTGATCGAAGAAACCGATGCCCCGCCCGACGCCGACGCGCGCCGCCGCTACCTCCGCCTGACCGGCCTGGGTCGTGAGGTCTTTCTGGCCGAGGCCGACCGGCTTGACGGACTTGTTGCCGATCTTCGAACTTCCGGCGTGTTGGGCGGCGACGCCCAGGGAACCTGACGATGAATGGTCGCTGGGTGCGTGGAGTCTTGCTGTTGTTGCCCAAAGATCGACGTCTGGCCTACGCCGATGAACTGGCGGAAGTCTGGATCGAGCGCCTCGCCTCAGAGCGTCGAGCCGGGCGCCTGAGCTTCTATTTCTATTCCTTGCGCGCCATCGCTGACCTGTGGTCGACGGTCTGGCGGCTGCGCGTCTCCGCTCCCCGGAGCGGCCCTGCGCTCCCACCGGAGCGGCGGCCGAGAAGGAAAGATGTCATGAGAAGGATGTTTCCCGATTTTTGGAGTGCGGCGCTCAATCTGACCCGGCATCCGGGATTCGCCGCCGCTGCGGTGTTGACGCTCGGCATCGGCATCGGCGGCACGACTGCCATCTTCAGCGTCGTCGACCAAGTTCTCATGAGGCCGTTCGCCTTCGATGAGGAAGGCGTCGTCAACATCTGGTTCGACATTCCCTCGCGCAACCGAACGGGTTGGCAGCACTCGAACGAAACAGTTGCGTTTCTGCAAGACACGATGCGAACCGTCCCACATATCGCAGCCCTCTCGCCGACGTTCCTCGCCGTGCAAACGCCCGAGGGCCCGCGGCGCATCGGCACGGCTCGCGTCTCGGCGAGCTTCTTCGACATCGTCGGCGTTGCGCCGGTGGAGGGGAGGTTCTTCAGCGCCGACGAGGATCGCGCCGGCGCACCGAACGTCGCCGTGCTGACGGAAGGAATCTGGCAGCGGGAGTTCGGTCGGGACAGCTCTGTGATCGGCAGCCTGATTACGCTCGGCGGTGAGCCGTTCACCGTCATCGGGATCTTTCCGGAGGGCCCGCAGCTGGTGGGGCGGTTGCAGGCGAGAAACACTCAAGCGCTCGACGCCTACGAGATCTACACCCCGGTGGCGCCGTTCGCTGCGAAACTTCGGTCGCACACATACGTGTACAACGTCGTGGGGCGGATGGCGGAGGGATACGGGCTCGATGAAGCGAGAGCGGAGCTCGCCGCGGTTACCGAGGAGCTGCTGGAAGCCGCCAACTCAACGACGCTGGTGCCGCAAATCGACAGCTACCGGAATCGCATGACCGGCGACTCGCAACCGGTGCTGCTCCTGCTGTTCGGTTCGGCCGGCATCGTTCTCGCCATCGTGTGCGCCAATCTCTCGGCGTTGCTCCTGGTGCGCGGCTTGGGGCGCGTCCGTGAATGGACCGTTCGTCGTGCCCTCGGTGCCAGCACGGGGCAGCTCGCTCGTCAGCTGATGGCCGAGGGCCTGGTTGTGGCTGCGGCGGGTGGCGCCGCCGGTATGGGCGTGGCGGCCTGGCTCCTGTCGCTGCTGCGATCCGCGGCCGGCGTAGCCCTCCCTCGCGTCGAAGAGCTCACGGTTGACCCGCGCGTGTTTACGGTGGCGGTTCTCGTTACGCTGGGTGCGGCGCTGGCCTTCGGCCTCCTCCCGGCCCTCGCCTTCGCGCGCCAGCCGGCGGCCTCGTCGCGCATCCGCGGCGGCCGTTTAAGCCGCTCCGGCAAGCGCGGCCTCCAGGCTCTGGTGTCCGTCGAGGTAGCCATGGCGTTCGTGCTGACCGTCGGCAGCGTCACCCTGGTGAAGAGCGTTCGGAATCTCGTCGATCAGGAGTCAGGATACGAGGGCGCGGATGTTCTCACACTGAGGGTTGAGCTTCCCGAACCGTCCTACCCCGACGACGACTCTATGACCCGGTACTCTCGCTCCATCCTGGAGCAGATCGAGGCCGTCCCGGGTGTAGAGGCGGCGGCGGTCATGAGTTCCCCACCGCTATTCGCGCCGGGGCAGGCGGTGATTACCGAAGGTCCCATACGACGAGCGCCGCGCGAGGCATCCGTTGATCCGGAGCTCTTCGGAGCACTGCAGATGGCGATCGTCGAGGGCCGGGGGTTCACGCCCGCCGATAGCGCCGACGCGGCCAAGGTCGTCGTTGTCAGCCAAGCTCTGGCGGCGGATCTGTGGCCCGAGCAGAGCGCCGTCGGCAAGTACGTCGAAGTGGGCTCGTGGCGGATGTTCATGCGCACCGGGGGAGCCACGGACTCCGTGGAGCGCGAGGTGGTCGGTGTGATCAACGACTTCCGCACACTCGGCATGACGGGCGGCGACGCGGCGCCGTATATCTTCATGCCGTTCGCGCAGGCTCCCTGGACCAATTTCAACATCATGGTTCGCACCCTGGGAGACCCGAACGCCGTGGCCGGATCCGTGCGCTCCGCCATCGGTTCCGTCGATCCCGCTCTGCCGATCTTCGACATCGAGACGCTGGAAGATTTCACCCGCCGAAACAGCCAGCGTGAGCGCTTCGGCGCCGGCGTGCTGGGTGGTTTCGCACTGGTTTCCGTCCTTCTCGCCATGCTGGGTATCTATGGTGTCGCGGCGTACACTGTCGTCCTGCGCACCCGGGAGCTCGGTGTTCGCGTGGCGCTCGGCGCTGATCCGCGGGGCTTGGCGGCGCTCGTGCTGCGCGCCGGCCTGGGGCCGG
>CBDUXW010000190.1:0-6424 GCA_965371275.1 uncultured bacterium
GGCTGCAGGTGCATCGCTGACCGACGCGCTGCGCGCCGGCGGCCGCAGCTCGAGTGGCGCCCGCACGAGGCTCGGCCGTTCGCTGATCGTCGCCGAGGTTGCCCTGTCGATGATCTTGTTGGTCGGCGCCGGGCTGCTGATGCGCAGCTTCGTATCGTTGACGCAGGTATCGCCGGGCTTCAAGACCGAGGGTACGTTGTTGTTCCGAGCTGCTGTCACTCCCCAGCAGAACCCTGAAGTCGTCGCGCGGATCGCAGCTCTCCCCGGTGTCGTCAGCGTCGCCGGAATGAGCGCCCTGCCGCTGTCCGGCTCCCTCGGACATGGACCTTTTGTCCCCGACACCATCGCCTGGGAAGACACCGCCAGCTATCCGGCCTCGTTGCGTCGCTTCGTGACACCGGGCTACTTCGACGCCATGGGCATCGCGCTGGTGCGCGGGCGCGTGTTCGAGGACCGTGATCTACAGACGGGCCCGGACGGAGCGCAGGCGCCGCTCGTCGTTGTCGATGAGAAGTTGGCGGCGCGGATCTGGCCCGACGGCGATGCCATCGGCAGGACGCTGCGGATTGCGCCGGCTGCCCAGCCCGGGCCTGCTCTCCAGGTAATCGGCATCGTCGAGAATATCCGGCAGGAGAGCCTACAGGAGGACGGTCCCGGTACGATTCATTACCTCGTGCCGTGGCGGCCACGCTTCGTGGTGAGCAGTTCCGTGGTGTCGGAGACCCTCGTCGAGCCGATCCGCTCGGCGTTGTCCTCGTCCGCACCCGGCGTGCCCATGCACGAGGTGCAGTCCATCCGCTCGTACGTCGACCAGGCGCTGGCGCCGGCGCGCTTCACCATGACACTGGCCGGCGCGTTTGCGCTTTCAGCACTGTTGCTCGCCGCCGTGGGTTTGTACGGCGTGATCTCGTACACCGTCAGCCAGCGCTCTCGAGAAATGGGGATACGCCTCGCGCTGGGAGCGCATCGCTCCAATCTCATGACGCTGGTTGTCGGCGACGGGATCAAGCTCACCATGACCGGCGTGGCGCTCGGATTGATCGGCGCGTTCTTCGTGAGCCGACTGTTGTCGGCGTGGCTGTATCAAGTCACGCCCACCGATCCGCTGACCTATGCCACGATCACCGCGTTGCTGATCGGCGTATCGGCGCTGGCCTGTTACGTGCCGGCGCGGCGTGCCGCGCGGGCGGATCCGGTGGTGACCCTGCGCTCGTAGGGCGCCAGCCGGCGCCTGCGGCGAGGCACGAGGTCGTCGAACTGCATCGGCGCGCGCGGCGGCAAGTGTGATGACAAAAAAAACCCGCCGGGGCGGACCCCGGCGGGTTTTTTCGAACTGCGAATAACGGTCTTAGTTGGCGCCCTTGATGCCGCCAACGTAGAAGACCTTGAGACCGCCACGCTCGGCTGCCATGCCGGTGATCTCGACCTTCTTGGAGCCGAACTCGGCTACTTTCTTGTAGGGCTCGGGGTTCGTGTCGGCCATCGGCATAAGCATGATGACTTCGCCGCCGTCCGTGAGGATGGAGGCCGGCACGCCCATGTTCAGGCACATCTCGGTGCAACCGGTCTCTTCGGCGCCGTGCTTGCCGGCGGCGTAGCAGGCCGTGTCGATCACCGTACCGGTGATTTTGTCCATCTGCGGCGCTGCGAACGAAGCCGTGCTGGCCAGCAGGACGAGCGCGATAGCAAAAGCGGTGCGCTTCATGGTGATGTTGCTCCTCGTTGAAAGCCCGCGTCGTTCTGAACGCCGCGAGACATTGAGAAAACCCGATACCGTTCCAACTTAGTCGGCTGCGGGATCGGCATAAAGGGCGCACGCTCCTCCAGCGTCAGCGCAACTACAAGGCCCCGCAGAGAAGGTTTTGCGGCAACCTGACGCGCCCATAGTTGGATTTGCCGGGGGCTCCGGAAAGGTTTCAACTCGAAGGCTGCATACCGCCGAAAATTGCCGGCTAGGCGCCGGTGATTTCGGCGAGCGCCTCGACGAATCGATCGATATCGCTGGTGTCGTTGTAGTAGTGCAGCGACACGCGAATGCCCTCGCCTCGCGTCGACACTACGATGCCGCGCTTGCGCAGCTCGGCGACGACGGCGTGAGGCTCGTCGGCGGCGACCAGGGCGATGCCGGACAGGTGCGCTTCGTCGCGCGTTGACAACACCCACATCCCGGCCTTGTCGAGCTCGTCGTGCAGATAGCGGACCAGTTCGATGATGCGCTCGGCGATCCGCTCGATGCCGATTTCCTGGATCAGATCGAGCGCGGCGCCGAGGGCGAACACGCCGGCAAACGGCGGGTGGCCGAGCTCGAGCGCGGCGGCCGCGTCGGCAATATCGAGCCGGTCATAAACCAACTCGTAGGGATCGCGCGAACTGCGCCAGCCGACCATCGGGAACCGAGAGGCTTCGCGGAAGCGATCGCTGACGTAGAGGCTGCCGATGCTGTAGCCGGCGGTCGCCCACTTGTATCCGGAAAACGCCAAGAAATCGACGGCGCTGTCGCTCACGTCCAGCGGAAAGGCGCCGAAGCCTTGGGTGGCGTCGACCACCAGTGCCACGTCGCGTTCACGGCAGTAGCGTCCGAGCTCCGCCAGATCGCGGCGAAATCCGGAGCGGAACTGCACGAAGCTGATTGCCAGCACCGCGGTGTCGGGTGAGTCGGCGCTCTCGAGGTCGTCGACGCTGACCTCGCCATCGTGGTCGGTCGGCACGAAGTCGACGTCGAAGCCGAGCTGCAGGAACGGCAACGTCACCGATGGAAACTCGTCGGCAACCGCGAGCACGCGCCCGCGGCCGCGCAGCATGTGGGCGGCGAGGTTGACCCCGATAGAGGTGTTGGCGGTGAAGGCGACATTCACCGGACGAGCGTTGAGGAAACGGGCGAGCTGGCGCCGTACGGCTTCGACCTTCTCCAGCCATTCATCCCAATGTACGTCGCCGTCCTCGAGCGATTGCCGGTAGTAGGTCATCCCGGCGTCGGCGGAGCGCTGCGAAACCGGTGCGCCGCCGGCCGTGTTCAGATACACGGAGCTTTCCACGGCGGGGAACAGTGCTCGTGCCTCTTGCCAATCCATAGGCTGCGTCGTAGACAGGTGGGGGGAAAAAGGCTGAATCTTAGCAGGCTGCGGTGACGGTGTGGTGACGAAACCAGACACGGCACGCCTCCAATACGGCCGGTCAGCGGAAAGTGGTCCCTACATTGAAGAGGAATGCGTCGGTCGCCCTGGTCTTGCTCGTGGCGCTGTTGTGGGGGGCGCCGGCCGTGCCCGCCACGCGAGTGGACGGGGTCGCGCTCGTCGCGGCCGACGGCGGGCGGGCGGGGCGCGGCCCCGCCGGTGACGGCTCGATTGTCTACGGTGACGGCTCGCAAGATGAGTGGATCCGGCTGTTCAACGGCCGCGACCTGGCCGGGTGGACGCCCAAGATCACCGGCTACGAGCTCGGCGACAACTTCGGCGACACGTTTCGCGTCGAGAACGGCGTGCTCACGGTTTCGTACGATCAGTACGACAGCTTCGACGGGCGCTTCGGGCATCTGTTTTACGAGGAGCCGTTTTCCGACTACCTGCTGCGCATCGAGTACCGCTTTGTCGGCGCGCAGGCGCCCGGCGGTCCTGACTGGGCGTTTCGCAACAGCGGCGTGATGGTCCACGGCGAGCCGGCCGCGTCGATGGGGTTGGACCAGGACTTCCCGGTGTCGATCGAGGTGCAGTTTCTCGGCGGTGGAGAGTCCGGGGAGCGCCCCACCGCCAACCTGTGCACGCCGGGTACCAACGTCGTGATGGGCGGCGAGCTGATCACACGTCACTGCACCAACTCGACCTCGCCGACGTATCACGGCGATCAGTGGGTGACCGTCGTCGTGGAGGTCCGCGGCAACGGGGTAATTCGTCACCTGATCGACGGCGAGACGGTGATCGAGTACACAACTTCGCAGCTCGACGACCGGGAAGAACATGCTCGCTTCCTGGCGGATCGGGCAGGTACTCTGATGCTCAGCGGCGGGACGATCTCACTCCAGTCCGAGAGCCATCCGGTCGAGTTTCGCAAGGTAGAGCTGAAGAGACTGCAATGAACTTCAATCCGCGCGTGTTCGATCTTTGGGTGTTCCACCGCCAGGGGCCGGAGCCGCAGTACCTCTTGCTGCACGTCTCTCCCGAGAAGGCCGAGCGCTGGTACAGCAACGTGCAGTTCTGGCAGGTGCCGTCGGATGTGTTCGACGCGGACGACGAGGTGATGCAGGCCATCAACCGTCTGCTCGGCGGACATGACATCGACGCGCTGTCGGTGTGGGCAACAGAGCATACCTACAGCTTCTACAATCGCCGCTTCGACGAGCTGCAGCAGTGCACGGTGTTCGCCGTCGAGGTCGAAGGTCCGCTCGACGTACGGCTCGGCACCGAACACGCGGAGTACGGTTGGTTCACCGCCGCCGAGTGCTTCGCGACGCTGCGTTTTCGCGGCCTCAAAGAAGGCCTACAATCGACGATGGAATACGTGTCGCAGTGTCCTGAGCCGATGGAGGAGCTGCGACTCTCCTAGTGGCCTATTTGCGCACCGCCGTGCCGACGATCTCGAAGTGACCGTTACGCAGCAACGGGCCGGAGCCCACGAAGGCGCGCGCCGGAAAGTGGGCGTCGAAATACGTGCGGTAGATTTCGTTGAACGTGTCGTACAGCGTCAAGTCGGGGCAAAATACCGTTACCGACACCAGGTCGTCCATGGTCAGCCCGACCATGTCGAGGCGCGACTTCATGCTGTCGAGCACGAGGTGGATCTCTTGTTCGATGTCGTCAGGCACGTTGCCGGTCACCGGGTCGACGCCGATCGAACCGGCCAGGTACACGACGTCGCCGGCGACGACCATGTTGCTGTAGGGGTTGTTGTCGGTGCGGCCCGGGTTGTCGATGTACCGGACCTCCCCCACCTGGGGTGTGCCTACGGCGGCAAGCGCCACCAGGATGATCAAAGCGCAAACGGGTAAGACCAAACGAACACGGCTCATGGTTTTCTCCTGCAGTCGTGCGGATATGGAAGTTGTCGTTCTTGTGGCAATTATCGCTGCTCGTTGCCGGCCACTGCCGGATCTCTGCCGTCCAGCAGAACTTCGACCCAGAAGTCGTGGATGCCCTTGGTGTAGTGGGCCCGCTGGCTGGCCTGCACGCCGTGCCGGCTATCCGGGTAGAAATACATCTCGAAGTCCTGGTTGTTCTCCATCAGCCAGTCGACGATCTGGATCGAATTCTGGGCGTGTACGTTGTCGTCGATGAGGCCGTGGGTGATGCGCAAGCCGCCCTTGTAACGGTCGATCCAGGTGAGCACGGCGCCGCCGTTGTAACCCTCCGGGTTTTCCTCGGGCGTATCCATGTAGCGCTCGGTGTACACGGTGTCGTACAGGCGCCAGTCGGTCACCGCCGCGCCCGATTGTCCGTAGTTGAAGTGCTCGGCGCCGAAGGTGAGCGCCATCATCGTCATGTAACCGCCGTAGCTGCTGCCGGTCATGGCGATCTTGCCCGGGTCGACGAACGACTTGGTGCGTAGCCACTTGGCCGCGGTGATGTAGTCGACCATCTCCCAATAGCCCAGTCGGCGGTGCATCAACGCCACGCCGGCCTTGCCGAAGTGACCGCTGGCGCGATGGTCGACGATGATCGTGATGATGCCGCGCTGCGCCCAGTAATGGGCCTGCGTTCCCTGCCAGCGGTTGGCGACGCGACCCGAGTTAGGGCCGCCGTAGATGCTCACGATCACCGGATACCGCCGCGATTCATCGAAGTCCGGAGGCAGCACCCACACTGCCGGCAGGTCGTATTCGCCGTCGTCCGACGGAATGGTGAACAGCTCGACCGTGCCCCAGACGTACTCGTTCATCGCGGCGTTGCGGGCGTCGCCGAGCTCCCGCACCAGAGCACCGTCGCCGCTGCGCAGCGACACCTTGGTGGGATCATGGATATTGCTGACGGAATCGATGAAGTACTTGCCGCCCGGCGACACGCGGGCGGAGTGAACGCCGTCTCCTACGGTCAGCTCTTCCATGCCGGTGCCGTCGAAGCGGATGCGCATGAGCTGGGAGTCCCAGCTCTTGCCGGGCCGGCCGGTGAAGTAGATCCAGCCGTTGCTGTCGTCGATCTCGTTGATCGAGTTGACCCGCCATTCGCCCGCTGTGATCGCCCGCGCGTTGTGGTCGTTGTCGTAGACGTAGATGTGGTTCCAACCGGTCTTGTCGGACAGCACGATGTATCCGGAGCCGTCCTCGAGGTAGTACACGTTGTTGAACCAGTCGACCCAGGTGTCCTGATGCTCCTCGAACACCTGCACCTTCTCTCCGGTGGTCGGATCGCAGTCGAAGAAGCGCAGCGTGTCCTGGCCGCGGTTCATCCACTGTACGCGTAACGTCTGGCTATCGGGAGACCACGACGGCCAGGCG
>CBDUXW010000191.1:0-6393 GCA_965371275.1 uncultured bacterium
GACCGACGGCGATGGCAATCAGGCGACCGGCCCCGAGCCGACGGTCGTCGTGGTGGGTGACAGCCAGCAGGTTTCCATCACCAAGCAGGTCGCCGTGGTCGGTGGCGGCGCTGCGGTCCCCGGTGCGGAGCTGGAATACCTCGTGCGCGTCGTGAACATCGGCGCCGTACCGGCCTTCAACGTCGTGGTCACCGACGACCTCGACGCACCGCAACCCGGTCAGCTCGCCTACGTGAATGGATCGGCGACGATGAACGGTTCGGCGGCGGGTGTCAGCTTCGCCGGCTCGACGATCACCGCCGACTACGCCGGGGTCTACGGAACGCTGGACCCCGGCGAGGTCGTCGTGCTCAGGTTCAGGGCCATTCTCGATCCCGCCCTGGTGGACGGCACGGTCGTCACCAACACCGGCGTGGTCGCGTGGAACACGCCGACGCAAACGGCGAGCGCCAGCGTCTCGATCGTCGTCGGCGGCATCCCCGGGGTCGCCGTGTTGAACGGGTCCGCCTGGCACGACGCTGACTTCGACGACACAAGGGACTCCGGTGAGCGGGTGCTGGCCGGCTGGGCGGTGGACCTGTATCGCGACGGCCAGCTGGTGCACTCAACGCTGACGGACGCTAACGGCGACTATCGCATCATCGGCGTCGATCCGAACGACGTGAACGGCAGTATCTACGAGTTGCGGTTCCGCGCACCCGGCGCGGGGGCGAACACTGCGATGCTCGGCCTGGCGGCCTCGCCGTTCACCAACGGACTGCAGCGGATCGGCGACATCGTCGTGCCGTCTCTCGCCAATCTGCAGGGCCTGAACCTGCCGATCGATCCGAACGGCGTCGTCTACAACTCGATCGCCCGCATCCCGATTGCCGGAGCGACCCTCACACTGCTGAATGCCGGCAGCGGCTCCCCCTTGCCGGCGAGCTGCTTCGACGATGCGGCTCAGCAGGGGCAGGTCACGCTCGCGGACGGCTATTACAAATTCGATGTCAACTTCAGCGACCCGGCCTGCCCGAGCGGCGGTGATTACCTCATCGATGTGACGGTTCCCCCGGGAACGACCTACATGGCCGGCTTCTCGCAAATCATCCCGCCGACATCCGACGCTTCGACGGCAGCGTTCTCGGTGCCGGCCTGCCCGAGTAGCGTCGACGATGTCATTCCGGCCACGGCCCTCTATTGCGAGGTGCAGCCTTCGGAGTTCGCGCCGGCTGCAGCGGTTCCGGCCCGCAGCGCGGGCACGATCCACCACGTCCACCTGACGCTGAATGGCAGCCAGCCGCCCGGCTCGAGCCAGATCTTCGACAACCACATCCCGCTCGATCCGGTGCTCGCCGGATCGGTCGCGATCTCCAAGACGACGCCGCTGCTCAACGTGAGCCGCGGGCAGCAGGTTCCGTACGTGGTCATCGTCAACAACGTGTCCGGCCAGTTGCTCACCGACGTGAGCATCGTCGATCGCTTCCCGGCGGGATTCAGCTACGTCGAGGGCTCTGCGCTTCTCGATGGCGTGCCGACCGAGCCGACGATCGCGGGCCGCGATTTGACCTGGAGCGGCCTCGCCCTCGCTGGCACCGAGGTGCGCACGGTGAAGCTGCTGCTCGCCGTCGGTGGCGGCGTCACCGAGGCCGAATACGTCAACCGCGCGCAGGTGGTGAACGGCGCGACCGGCAACGCGATGTCCGGTGAAGCGACCGCCACCGTGCGTGTCGTGCCCGATCCGACGTTCGATTGCACCGACGTGATCGGCAAGGTCTTCGACGACGCCAATCGCAACGGGCGGCAGGACGACGGCGAAGACGGCCTTGCCGGCGTGCGTGTGGCGACGGTCCGCGGTCTGCAGGCGACGACGGATCAGCACGGGCGGTACCACATCACCTGCGCGATCACGCCACACGAGAGCCGCGGCAGCAATTTCGTGCTGAAGCTCGACGACCGGACCCTGCCCAGCGGCTTCCGCATGACGTCCGACCAGGTGCAGATCAAGCGCGCCACGCGCGGTAAGGCGCTGCGAATCAATTTCGGTGCGTCGATTCACCGGGTGGTCGCCATCGATCTCTCCGATGCGGTGTTCGAGCCGGGCACGACCGAGCTTCGCGCCCAGTGGCGGCCACGCCTCGACCTGCTGCTCGAGGAACTGCGCAAAGCTCCGTCGGTCCTGCGCCTCTCCTACCTCGCCGACTCCGAGGCTGCCTCACTGGTCGAACGACGCCTCGAAGCGATCAAGCGGCAATTGACGGAGACCTGGGAGGCGGCGGACTGCTGCTACCAGCTCACCATCGAGCCTGAAATCTTCTGGCGCCTTGGCGCCCCGCCCAAACAGCCCGATGTGCGCGTGCGGGAGAGCAGGTGAACCGCATGCGCAAGCACCTCCACCTCTCGCTGATTGTCGGAATGCTGATGACTGCCTCTGCAAGCGCCGCTCAGGTCGACGAGGCCGAGCCGGGCGAATCGGTCGAGAAGCATCTGTCCGACGACCAGACATTCCGGGAATGGTCGCAGGACCCGGATCTGCTCGATAGCGAGCGGGGCGATCGGCTGGAGGTCCAGCAGGTCGTCGGCGAGGAGCTCGAGACCGTCAAGCTGAAGAATGTCGTTCCACCGATCCGATTCGAATCGGGTGTGGCGAAAATTCCGCCCGGCTACGTCGACAAGATCGCCAGGATCCTCGAGCGCATGCGGAACCGCAGAAACGTTCGCGTTCACTTCGTCGGCCACGCCGACTCGCAGTCGCTTTCTGATTCGCTGGCCCGCCTCTACGGGGACAATGCCGGCCTCTCCCGGGAGCGTGCCGGCGAGGTGGCCGAGTTCTTCAAGGCGGCGCTCCGGTTGCCGCCCGAAGCAATCACTTACGAGTGGGTTGGCGACACTCAGCCGCTCGGCTCGAACCTGACCGAAGAGGGGCGGGCGCTCAACCGTCGCGTCGAGGTCGAGGTCTGGTACGACGAGGTGCGGGACGCCCTAAAGGATGAAGAGATCCTCGTGACTGCTGACATCAAGCGCGTCAAGATTTGTCGGACAGAGACCGTCTGCAAGATGCGCTACCGGGAGGGCCATGAGCGGCGGGCGCGCGTCAGGAACCTCGTCGTGCCACTGCGGTACGAGGACGAGACGACTCCCATTTCCAAAGATTTCATCAGACAGGTCCGGCAGGCGCTCTCCAACCTGCGGGACAAGCAGCAGGTGACGGTCCGGTTCGTCGGCTTCACCGACGATGCGCCGCTGACCGACCGCGACGAACGCATTTACGAAAACCACCTGTCGCTGTCGAAGGCAAGGGCGCTTCGCGTCGCCCTGGCCATGCAGGAAATCCTCGCATTGCCGACCGCGGCGATCGACAGCGACGGTCGCGGTGCCTCACAGCCGCTCGCCTCCAACGACACCGAGCAGGGACGGACGTTGAATCGTCGCGTCGAGGTGGAGTTCTGGTACGACGATCCTCTCCAGGAGTTGCCGGACGAGCCGCAACTCTGTCCCCGCGATAGCGGCGACGAAATGGTGACCAAGGTTTACGATCCCCCCTGGGGCAGCATCGCGACGATCGACCTGGCGAACGGCCAGCCGATCATTCCCCCCGGCTACACGGCGGATCTGCAGCGCGCCTTGACGGACATCGCCGATCGGACCAACGCGCGATTGCGGTTCATTGGTTACACGAAGAACGAGCGCCTCGCCCGCCGTACCGCGTCGGTGTACGGCGACGACATTGGTCTTTCCGCGGCGCGGGCGCGCCGCACCATGGACATCGTCATGCAGGATCCGCTGCTGTCGGGTGCCCGGTCCGAGCACGAGGGACGCGGCTATGTCCAGGCCGACGACGTCGTGAACGCCGGCTTCATCCAGGGCGAAAAGTCGTTCGTGCGCGTGCAGGTCGTGTATGACGAACCGGTGCCGCTCGACGATTACGAGGGCGTCGACATCACCCGTATCACCCGCGAGCTCCGCCCGAAGAGCCCCTACGAACTCAACCCGATGCGCATCACCGTCGACGGCAAGCCGCTCGACGACCCGGGCCGCAGCTCTTCCGACGTCCAGCGCTGCACCGACGTGGCGCTCGACGGCGCCAGCGTCCAATTTCGCTTCGATAATCTCGAGTCGCGGCCGCGGCTCAGCGTCGCGGCCCATCCGGTCGCCGTGGCGGTGAGCCAGCCGCCCGTGCGCTTCCGGACGTACAACAACTATTCGAGCTTCATCGAGCGGGCCGAAATCCGCATCTTCGATCAGCAGCAGTCACTGCGGGCCGCGCCGCTCGAAATCATCGCAGTCGACGGCGCAGGCCTGGCGGAGTGGCAGCCGACCGCCGAAAGTCTCGCAGGCCCGACACGCGAGCTCAAGTTCGTGCTGCGCGTCTACGACGCGAAGGGCCATTTCGACGAAACGGAGGCGCAGCCGCTGTGGCTGTACCGCGATCTGCCGCCCGAAGAGGTCGCCACGCCCGACGGCCCGCAGTCAGCGGACAATGCCGAGGGCGCCGCTGCCGTGGCCGCGCCGCCGAGCGAGCTGCTGGCCGCCTACGGCAAGAGTGAACTGGCGCGCCACAAGATTCCGGTCAACGGTGGCACGGTGAAGGTGCAGGGCAGCGGCATACCGGCCGACCACACGGTCTGGGTGGCGGGTCGCCAGGTTCCGGTCGACCCGCAGGGCAACTTCGCCGCCGAGGAGATCCTTCCGCCCGGCGCGCATACGGTCGAGGTCGCGGTGCTCGACGACGCCGGCAACGGCTCGCTCTATCTTCGCGACCTGGAGTTCAAGCGCACCGACCTGTTCTACCTCGGCATGGCCGACTTCACGTTTTCCGAGAACCGCGCCAACGGGCCGGTTGAACTGCTGCAGGGCGAGAATGCTTCGCAGCCCTTCGATTCGTCGATTGATGGCCGGCTGGCGTTCTACGTGAACGGCAAGGTCAGCGACGGCTGGAGATTGACGGCGAGCGCCGACACCCGCGAAGGACCGGTGGAGGACCTGTTCAGCAACTTCCTCGACAAGTCGCCCGATTCGTTATTTCGCCGCATCGATCCCGATTATTTTTATCCGACGTTCGGCGACGACAGCGTCGTGGAAGAAATGGCGCCGACCCAGGGCAAGTTCTACCTCAAAGCGAGCCACGGCGAGAATTACGGGATGTGGGGCAACTTCAAGGTCGGCTACATGGACAACGAACTGGCCCAGGTCGATCGCGGCCTGTACGGAGCCAACGGACACTACGAGTCCGAATCCACCACCAGCTTCGGCGAGCAACGGATCGCCGTCGACGGATTCGCCGCCGAACCCGGGACGGTGCCGAGCTATGAGGAATTCCGGGGAACGGGCGGGTCGCTCTACTACATGCGCCACCAGGACATCCTGACCGGCTCCGAGCGCGTGCGTATCGAGGTTCGCGACAAGGAGTCGGGCATCGTCACCGGCGTGGTCAACCTACGATTCGCTTTGGACTACGACATCGACTACCTGCAGGGCCGGCTGCTGCTGACCGAGCCGCTGTCGTCGATCGCTGACGACAACCTGCTGGTGCGCGTCAGCGGCCTGAGCGGCGACGAGGTCTATCTGGCGGTGCGTTACGAGTACACGCAAGGTTTCAACGAATTGGACGCGGTCGCCGCCGGCGGCCAGGGCCATGTCTGGCTCAACGACCACGTGCGGCTCGGCCTGACCGCCAACTCCAACGAGGAAGGGAACGCCGACAGCACCCTCGGTGCCGCGGACCTGACCTTGCGGATGAGCCCCGATTCCTGGTTCAAGGTGCAGGCGGGCCGGAGCGAGGGTCTCGTCTCGAGCGCGCTGCGGTCCGAGGATGGCGGATTCGAGTTCCAGGGCTATAACGACCTGTCGTTCATCGACGCCGATGCGGGGGCCTACCGCGCCGACCTGAGCCTCGGATTCGGTGACCTCTTCGATGGCCGCGACGGTCGTTTCACCCTCTATACGCAGAACGTCGACGCCGGGTACTCGGCGCCGGGCCAGGCGACGATTAAGGACACCGAGTATCTCGGCGGCACGTTCAGCATGCCCGTGACGAGCCGCCTGAGCCTGAGGGCCAAGGGCGATCAGAGGACGGAAGAGCAGGGGCTCGAAACCCGGGCGATCGAATTGGACATCGGTTATCAACTGACCGACAGGTGGAGCGTCAGCACCGGCGTGCGGAACGATCTGCGCACCGACCGTTCGCCGGTTGTTCCCCTGACCCAGGAACAGGGCGAGCGCACCGACGCGGTCGTGCAGGCGATGTTCGCGCCCGGTCCCTCATGGCGCGCCTATGGGTTCGTCCAGGATACGGTCTCCTCGAGCGGCGGCCGTCAAGACAACGGGCGCATCGGCGCGGGCGGATCGTATAGTCTGACGAAACGCTTCAAGATCAACGCGGAGGTTTCCGACGGGGACCTGGGACCCGGCGGC
>CBDUXW010000192.1:0-6366 GCA_965371275.1 uncultured bacterium
CGCCGTTCTTCGGTCGTCTCGGCTATCGTGTCACGCGGCGGCCGCCCCGACCTTGCCGACCAGGTCTTGGGCCAGGTCGAGGCGCCGTGCCTGCTGATCGTGGGCGCCGATGACGAGGTGGGCATCGAGCATGCCGAAACGGCGAACGAGTTGCTGTCTACTGCGCCCAAGGAACTCCAGAAGGTCGCCGGCGCCGGATCGCTGTTCGACGAGCCCGGCGCCCTCGAACGCGTCGGCAGACTGACCCGAGACTGGTTCGTCGAGCACCTCAGTAACCTGTAACGGATGAACGGTTACAGGGTCCCTAGCTGCGCAGCGCAACCATCGGGTCGATCCGTGTGGCGCGCCGCGCCGGCAGGTAGCTCGCCACAAACGCCACCGCCAAAATCGTGACGGCGCCGCCACCCAACACCAGCGGATCGAACGGGCTGACGTCGTACAGCGCGCCGGAGATCGCCACCGCGAGGCCCAGACCGAGGGCCAGGCCGACAGCCAATCCGATCAGCGCCAGCGACATCGACGTCTTCAGCACCAGCCCGCGAACGTCGGCCCCATCGGCGCCGAGGGCGACGCGGATACCGATCTCTCGCGTGCGTTGGGCCACGGCAAACGCCATCACGCCGTACAGGCCGACTCCCGCCAGCAACAAGGCCAGAGAGCCGAAGGCTCCGAAAACGCCCGTCGTGAGCCGCTGCAACAGCAGCGCATTGCCGACGTGGTCGCTCATCGTGCTCACATCGAACAGCGGCAGGTTGGCGTCGAGGTTGCGCGTCTCGGCGCGAACGGAGGCCAGCACCGCGAGCGGATCGTTGTCCGTACGGACGTGCAGCGCCATCTGCGTAGCGTTTACCTGGAGGTACGGTACGTAGACATACGGCAGCGGGTCCTCGCCGATGGTGTAGTACTTGCTGTCTTGCGCCACGCCGACAACGACGCGTTCGCCACCCATGTTGACGATGCCGCCGATCGGGACCCGATCGGCGAAGAAGCGGCGCGCGAACGTCTCGTTGACGACGATCGCCGACTGTCCGTCCTCGACGTCCTGGTCGGTGAACTCACGCCCCGCCACGATCGGAATCTGCATCGTGCGGAAATAACCCGGCCCGACCACGTTGTAATCGACGTTGTCTCTTTCGTTGGGCGCAAACTCGTAGCCTTCGACAGAGAAACCCCACTGCCGGCTGCCGCCGAAGGTAAGGGGCACCGATAAGCCGACAGAAACCGACCGCACGCCGGGAAGTGCGCCGACACGCTCCATCAGTTGGCCGTAGAAGGCGTCGCTCTGCGCTTCTTCGTAGCCTTGCAGGCCGGGGTCGAGCGCCGCCACCAACATGTTCGAAGCGTCGAAGCCCGGATCGATGGATTGCGCATTCTGCAGGCTGCGCAGGAACAAGCCGGCACCGATCAACAAGACCATCGACAGCGAGATCTGCGAGATCACCAGCGTGTTCTTGAGCCACGATCTGCCACCGCCTTGCAGCGACGCGCCCTTGAGAGCCGGCACCAGATCGGGCCGTGTCGCCTGAACGGCCGGAGCCATGCCGAACAGCACGCCGGTAAGCAGCGCCGCCACGGCGGTGAACGCCAGCACCGTCGGATCGATGCCGACGTCGATGTCGATCGGAATCGGCAAGGGCGGCTGTAGCGATACGATCAATCGATTCGTCCACATCGCCACGACCACGCCGAGACCCCCGGCCACGGTCGCCAGCAGCATGCTCTCCGTCAACACTTGCCGCACCAGGCGGCCGCGTCCGGCACCCAGCGCCAGCCGCACGCTGATCTCACGGCGCCGCGCCGCCGCCCGCGCCAGCAACAGATTGGCTACGTTGGCGCAGGCGATAAGCAGAACGAACCCGACCACGCCCATGAGAATCCAAACCATCGCCGACACTGCGGCACGAGCGCTCTGCGGGAACAACGCCACCTTGAGCGGAATCAGCTTCGATCCCTGCTCGCCGTTGCTGTCCGGATACTCTGCGGCCAACTGCGCCGCGATCGCCGAGGTGTTCGCCTGCGCGGCTTCCAGCGTCGTACCGGGGCGCAGCCGCGCCAACCCCTGGACGCTCCGAGCACCGCGCGCCTCCAGCAGGTTGTAGCCGGGCTGGATCTGCTGTTGCATCATCGACGGCACCCAGACGTCCACGGCCAGGTCGATCGCCGCCAGCCGGAAGCCTGGCGCAGCCACACCGACGACGGTAAACGACCGCCCATTCAGTGTGATCGTGCGGCCGATCACGCCGGGGTCCGAAGCGTAGCGCCGCTTCCAGAACCCGTCGCTGATCACCGTCACCGCATCGCGCCCCGGCACCTCGTCTTCGTCGGCTCGAAACCAACGTCCTGAGCCGGGCTCGGCGCCGAGAAACTCGAAGTAGTTGCCGCTGACCAGGCTGCCGCCGATCCGCTCGGTGCTCTCACGCTCCGTGAGGCTCACGAATCCGGGCGCGAACGCCGCCATGTCGGAGAACACATCGTTGTTCTGCTGCAAGTCGCGAAAATCGGGCCACGACAGCGACCCTTCGTCGAAGCCTCCGGGGTGCGTCGTGTACACGCGCATCAGGCTGTCGGGCTCGGCAACGCGGACCGGCGTGAGGATCAGCGCGTTGGCCCAACTGAACATGGCCGTGTTCGCACCGATGCCCAACGCCAACGACAGCACCGCGATCGTGGTGACGCCGGGGTTGTGCAGCAGCAGGCGCACGCCGTACTTGATGTCTCTCAGCAGGGCTTCCATGGGACCCTCCGGGGCAAGAATCGGGTGCCGTCGCACCCGTGGCAGTAGTTGAGGACTTCTTCGAGACGCTCCATCAGGCAGTGATGAAGATTTTGTGCGCCTGGCCTGTTAATTGACGCGGCATCACAGGCAAGGTTTCACGCACTCGCCGCGCTGCTCCGATCCATCATCTTCTTCACCACCCAGACGAAAGCGACCGCATAGGCGAGTCCGGCGAGTAACACAGGATAGATGAGGCGTGGATAGGCCTCGAGCAATCCCTCGGCGAGGTAGGCCTGGGCGTAGCACAGTGGCGCCATGCCGAGCGTCGTGCCGACCAGCAACTTCCACAGCGACATCGAGGTAAGTCCCGCAGCGTAGGAGACCAAGTCCGACGAGGTCAATGGATTCACCCGCAGCAGAAAAATGACGAGCGCACCGTTGTCCGCCAGCCGCTCCTCGTAATTTTCGAGATGTTCGTGCTCGACGAAGCTCTCGAAAGCCGTACGCCCGAGGACGCGACCCAGAATGAATGACAGCCCGGCGCCGACCACGTTGCCGATGAGCGACAGCGTGCCGCCCCAAAAGCCACCGAAGATCACGCCCGCCGGCGCGTAGAGAATGGTGCCCGGTATGGGGGCCACCACCACCTCGATCGTAACGATGACGATGTAGACAAGCGGCGCCGCGGGACCCAGCGCGGCGAAAAAGTCGTGCAGCAAGTCGAGCTTGTCGGCCGCCGACAGGTCGCCGCGCAGCATGAGCCCGACGATGCCGCCCTCCGCGTACGAGTAGGCCACACCGGCGACCAGCACCAGCAGGGTCGCACCGGCAAAGAGCCGCGACAGCTTGGCGCGACTCATCACAGTCTCACCATGACCCGCTAGCTACCGAGAGCATCCAGTCGCTCGCGAAACTGCGCGATCAACTCGGCGAAGAATTTCATTTGCTGCTGCTGGTCGGCAGTCGATCCGCCGACCCAGCCCGAAACGCCACCGTAGAGATTCTGAACGCGGCGTCGCAACTCGCCCGTCAGGCGACTGAGCTCGGCGCTCTCGGCGGCCGCTGATTCGGCGGCGTCGCCACCGAGTGCCGCCGCGGCGCGTTCGGCGCGCTGTACCAGCTCGTGGGCCTGCTCCCATTGCGCCCCGATGCTCCGCAACGTGCGCGTCCAGGCGCGGCGCTCGCCGAGCGCGACGTTGATGCGCGGGTCTTCGCGGACTTCGAGCATCTGTTCGTACACCGCGCCCTCGAGCTCGAGTACGACCGTGTAGGTACCCGGCGCCACCAGCGGACCCTGGAGGCCGACGCCACCACCAAATCCGCCCGGTCCGCGACCACCACCACCTTCGTCGCCATCGTCCGCCGGCCCGTAGCGTTGGTGACGCAGATTCCACACAACGCGGTTGATGCCGCGGTCCGTGGTCGGTTGCAGCTCGGTGATCTCTTCACCGGTGGGCCCGATGATCTTGATCGTCGGGCGTGTACCCGTGTCGCGCAGCCAGTAGTCGATGATGGCGCCGTCCGGCGGGTTCTCGCCGTAGAAGATGTTGTTCCCGGGACAGCAAATCGTGCTCCGGCGGCGGATCTGCTCGGCGGTCTCCATCGAAAACAAGAACGCCGACGTTGCCATGACGTCCGGGGTCAACTCCTGGATGGCGGAGATCTTGTCGAGGATCCAAACACCGCGCCCGTGGCTGCCCAGCACCAGGTCGTTGTCGCGCGGATGGATGACGAAGTCGTTGAACGGCAACGTCGGCATGTTGTTTTTCAGCTCCACCCAGTGGCCGCCGCCGTCGATACTGATCCAGAAGCCGAATTCCGCGGCAACGTACAGGAGGTTCGGGTTGCGTGGGTCCTCCTTGATGGCGCGGGCGACACGATTCGGCGGCATGTCCGACGCGATCGACGCCCAGGTCTCGCCGTAGTCGGTCGATTTGTAGATGTGGTTGGCGTAGTCGTCGGAGCGATGGTTGTCGAACACCGCATACACCGTGGCGGCGTCGAAGCTCGACGGTTCGATTCCGTTCACCCAGGCTTCCGGGGTCAAGCCCGGGAAGTTGCCGCTGATGTCGGTGAACGTGTCGCCGCCGTCGCGCGACACGTGGAAGCGGCCGTCGTCGGCGCCGACGTACAGCACACCGATCTCGAGAGGCGACTCGGCGATGTAGCTGAGCGTCGGGTAGTACGGCACGCCGTCGTCCAGCGACAGCGTCTCGCGGTTCGGATACTGCCCCATGATCGGCAGCTCGGCGCGATCGACCCGGCTGGTCAGATCACCGAGCGAGGTCCACGAATCGCCACCGTCGGTGCTCTTCCACAGCTCGTTGGTACCGGCGTAGATCGTCGACGAGTCATGCGGCGACATCTCGATAGGCGCGTCCCAGTTGGCCGGCGCCATCATGTTGCCGAGCAGCGGCGTCGCCTTGTCCTGCCCCCAGACAACCCAGTTGCGGCGGCCGCCCATGTAGCCCTGGTCGTTGGCCGGGCGGATCGTCTTGCGCTGCCCGGTGGCCAGGTCGAGCTTCTGCATGCCGAGGTACTGCGAGGAGTTGTACAGAATGTCCGGATCGCTCGGGTCGGACACGTTGAAGAAACCGTCGCCGCCGCCGGTGCGGACCCAATCCTCGTTCAGGATGCCTTCGGCGCGATAGGTCGAGCTCGGCCCCACCCAGCTACCGTTGTCCTGCAAGCCGCCGATGACGCGATACGGATGCGACATGTCGACGCCTACCCGATAGAACTGGCTGACCGGCAAGGTCTCGACAAACAACCAGGTGTCGCCGCGGTCGTAGGAAATAGCGATGGCGCCGTCGGAGGCTTTGATGATGTGGCGCGAGTCGCTCGGGTCGATCCACAGGAATCGATCGTCGCCGTGCACCGTCTGGCGAATGCGGCGGAAGGTGTGCCCGCCGTCTTCCGAGACGCTGAAAGCGTTCTGCATGTAGACGCGTTCGGGGTCGGTGGGGTCCACGAGCGGCTGCGACGCGTACATCGGCCGCGGGTTCCAGTTGCTGCGGAACTCCCACGATTCGCCACCATCCAGAGTCCGGTAGGTGCCGCCGTCGACGATGTCGTAGGTCGTCGACGCCGAGTACTCGAAGCCCTGCTCGATCGATACGTACACGATGTCGGGGTCGCCGGCGTAAATCGAGATGCCGATGCGGCCGTAGTCACCGGCGGGCAGCTCACCGCGGCCGTTGAGCTTGTCCCAGGTGCGGCCGCCGTCGGTCGACTTGTACAGCCCGCTGCCGGGGCCGCCGCCGTGGAAGCCGAACGCCTTGCGCTGGCGCTGGTACGCCGCCGCCCAGATGGTGTCGGGATCGCTCGGGTGAATGGCGACGTCGATGACGCCGGTGTTCTCGTCGATGTGGAGAAGCCGCTCCCAGGTGCGGCCGCCATCGGAAGTCTTGTACAGGCCGCGCTCCTCGTTCGGTCCCCAGAGATGTCCCGGGGCCGCCACCCAGACGGTGTCGGGGTCGCTCGGATGGGTCACGATGCGGCCGATGTGGAGGCTGTCGCGCAGTCCCATGTTGGTCCAGGTCGCGCCGGCGTCGGTGGACTTGTACACACCGTCGCCCCACCCGGAGCTCTGCCGGTTGGCGCGCTCCCCGGTACCCACCCAGATGATGTCGGGATCGGGTTGGAACACG
>CBDUXW010000193.1:0-6347 GCA_965371275.1 uncultured bacterium
TGTGGTAGGTGAGTGGTGTTCAGTGGTGTGCTCTTCCGATCTACGCCCGATGCGGGGGCCCCACCGCCGGCGACGCCGGCCGTCCAGGAAAGCCCCGACAGCTCCGACTGAAAGATCGCCACCCGAAACCGGCCGAAACGGCCTACAGCGTGTGGATTGCCGACGTTCTCGCGTGTGTGGGAGCGCTGTCGTCCAGCCTTCCGCAGGCGGCGATTCTGCACGGGCCTGTGTTATCTTTCAGGTATCCTCAAACACGATTCATGGCCCTTCGTATGCCCCTGACAGGCTCCGCGGCCCGGACAGCCGGCAGGGAACTCGGGCCGCCTCCCCGCTGACCGCTACAGGACCCAGGGAATGCCCACGCAGCTCGTGTCGGTGTCTATCGGCAACGCCGTCGGCTCCTGGTCTGCCCGTATCGGCGCGGTACGCGTCGAATTCGGTGCCGGCGCCCTGGACCGCATCGCGGCTCTGGTCGAGGAGCTCGGCGGCACGCGTGTGCTGATCGTGACGGATCCCGGCATTCGGGCGGCCGGGCACGTGGCACGAGCCCTCGACTCGTTCGCCGGCCAGGCGCCGGCGGTTTTCGTGTTCGACGCGGTCGAGGAAAACCCGACCACACGCCACGTCGACGCCGGCACGGCGTTCGCGGCCGAGCACGACATCGATCTCATCGTCGGTCTCGGCGGCGGCAGCGCCATGGACTGCGCCAAGGGGGTCAACTTCCTGCTGACCAACGGCGGCAAGATGGAAGATTACCGTGGGCGTAACAAAGCCACCATGCCGATGCTGCCGTCACTCGGCGTGCCGACGACGGCCGGCACCGGCAGCGAGGCGCAGTCGTTCGCGCTGATCGCACGGCGGGGAACCCACGACAAGATGGCCTGCGGCGACGAGAAGGTCGGCTTCCGCGCCGTCATTCTCGACCCGGAGCTGACCGGCACGGTGCCGCGTACGGTGGCTGTGGCGGCGGGGCTCGACGCCATCTCGCACGCCGTCGAGAGCTACGTGACGACGGCCCGCAATCCCGTTTCACAGATGTACGCGCGCGACGCATGGCGACTGCTGTCGGCGAACCTCGAGCGCTCGCTCGACGATCCGCAAGACCTCGAGGTACGCGGCGTCATGCAGCTCGGCGCCTATCTGGCGGGAGCGTCGATCGAATGCTCGATGCTGGGCGCCGCTCACGCCTGCGCAAATCCCCTGACGGCGCGCTTCGATGTGACACACGGCATCGCCGTCGCCGCCATGTTGCCCGCAGTCGTACGCTTCAACGCGCCGGAAGTGGAGTCGCTCTATGACGAGCTCGAACCGTCGATGGCCGTCAAGGTGGAAGCGCTGCGCGCCGTCACCGGCGGCGACTTCAGCCTCGGCGCCCTGGGCGTGAAGCGCGAAAGCCTGGCCGAGCTTGCCGCCGACGCGGCAACGCAATGGACAGCGGGCTTCAACCCGCGCCCGGTAGACGCAGACGATCTGCTCGCGATGTACGAAGCCGCGTATTGAGATGATGCGCCCCCGGCGAGTCTTTCGACCGAACGCACGGCTGTACATAAGTCTCGCCGCAGCCGCGGCAGTGGCGGGCGCCGGCTTGGCCGGTGCCGCGCTGCAGGACGCCGATTGGAACCTGTTCCGCCGCGATTCCGCTTTGAACGGCCATCTGGCGGGTAGCGCCCTGGCCACCGAGCTCGAACCCGTGTGGATGTTCGAAGCCGGCGACAGCATCGAGTCGACGGCCGCGATCGTCGACGGCCGCGTGTACTTCGGTTCCCTCGATACGTTCTTCTACGCCCTCGACCTGCAGACCGGCGAACAGCTTTGGAAATTCCAGGCGGCGGCCGAGGTCAAGTCATCGCCCTCGGTGTTCGGCGGCGTCGTGTACTTCGGCGACGAGATGGGTGAGTTTCACGCACTCGACGCGGTTACCGGCGAGGAGAGGTGGGTGTACTCCACCGGCGCCGGAATCGTGTCGGCGGCCAACTACTCCGACGGCCTGCTGGTGTTCGGCTCGTACGACAACAGCATCTACGCGCTGCGTGCGGAGGACGGTTCCCTCGCCTGGCGCATTCAGACCGATGGTTATGTCAACGGCACGCCGGCGATCGTCGACGGACAGGTGATATCGGTCGGCTGCGACGGATTCTGCCGCGTCATCAACTTGTCCGACGGCGGGCTGGTGTCGGAGCTACAGGTGTACGCCTACGTCGGCGGCAGCCCGGCGGTCCGCGACGGCGTAGCCTACTTCGGCACCTTCGAGAACCAGGTTCTGGCCGTCGATCTGGCGGCCGGCGAGGTGCTCTGGGAGTACGAGCATCCGCAACGCAAGTTCCCCTATTACTCGTCGGCGGCCATCACCGAGGACCGCATCGTCATCGGCGGGCGCGACAAGATGATGCACGCCATCAGTACCGAAACCGGCGAAGCAATCTGGACCTACAGGACACGGGCCCGCATCGACAGCTCTCCCGTGGTCGTCGGCGATCGCGTTATCTTCGGCGCCAGCACCGGCGAGGTCACCATGCTCGACCTGGCCACCGGCGAAGTGCGTTGGACCTTCGCAACCGGGTCGTCGATCGTGGCTTCTCCGGCGATCGCCAACCGGATGCTGGTTATCGGCACCGAGGACGGCCAGATCTACGGTTTCGCCGCCGCCGCGGACGGATCATGAGTGACGGGCAGAGTATCCGCGAGGATCAGCTCGCAACGGACAACCGGCCGCTCGACGGCGACGTGGCGGTGAGCCCGGATCCGGCAACCACGCGCACCGACCTGGAGGGCAGCACCGAGGTCGGTAGCGTGTTCGTGTCGAACTATCCGGCCTACTCGTTCTGGACACCGGAAGGCGTGTCCGACTACCACGAGATCCTGGCCCAGCCGCCGCGGCCCGACGTACCGATGGGGCTGTATGTCCATATTCCCTTTTGCCGTAAGCGCTGCAAGTTCTGCTATTTCCGCGTATACACCGACAAGAACGCCGACCAGGTCGACGAATACCTCGACGGCGTGGTGGCCGAGCAGGAGCTCTACGCTCCACACCCCGCGGTCGCCAACCGACGTCCCAAGTTCGTCTACTTCGGCGGCGGCACCCCATCGTACATATCGGTCAAGCACCTCGAGCGTCTGGTCGACAAGTTGACGTCGACGATTTCCTGGGACGATGCGGAAGAGGTCACGTTCGAGTGCGAGCCCGGCACGTTGAGCGAGTCCAAGCTCGAAGCGATCCGCGCCATCGGCGTGACCCGCCTGAGCCTCGGCGTCGAGAACTTCGACGACACCATTCTCGAGCTCAACGGCCGCGCCCACGTGGCGAAGGAGATCCACCGCGTGCTGCCGTGGATCAAAAAGCTCGGCTTCCCCAACCTCAACATCGACCTGATCGCGGGCATGGTCGGCGAAACGTGGGAAACGTGGCGTGAGACGGTGCAAAAGGCGATCGACGTCGATGCCGAAACCGTCACCGTTTACCAGATGGAGTTGCCGTTCAACACGCGCTTCTCCAAGCAGTTCTTCGACGGCCGCCTCGACGTGCCACTCGCCGACTGGGAAACCAAGCGCGAATGGCACGCGTACGCTTACGAGCAACTGCGCGCCGCCGGCTACCAGACTTCGAGCGCCTACACGATGGTCAAGAACAAGGAGAGTTGCGACTTCGTGTACCGCAGCTCGCTGTGGCAGGGCGCCGACATGGTGTCGCTCGGCGTGTCGTCATTCGGGCACATGAGCGGCGTGCACGTACAGAACACGCCGCATTGGAACGAGTATTTCGAGGCCATCGGCAGGCAGGAGCTACCGTTGAGCCGTGCCTTCGTGACGACGTCCGACGAGCGCCTCACCCGCGAGATGATCCTGCAACTCAAGCTCGGCGAGATCCACCCGAGCTATTTTAACGACAAGTTCGGGGTTGATATTTTGGAGCGCTTCGCCGATGCCTTCGGTACGCTGCGCGAGCAGAAAATGCTGGAGACCGACGACGACAGCGTCCGCCTGACAAGCGACGGTCTGTTGCGCGTCGACTCGCTGCTCCCCGAGTTCTACGCACCCGAATATCAGCACGCACGCTACACCTAAAGTTGACGGCCTTCATCGAGGTACAGGAGACAACAGTGTTCAACGGTCTGCGTATTTCCATCATAGGTATGTTGGCCCTGGCGATGGCGCTGCCCGCGGTCGCCCAGGAGCCCGCAGCCACACAACAGACTGAACCCGCTCCGGATTCCACGGATCCGGCGCCACAGAGCAGCCCGCAACAGGCGCAGCGCGGCCAGGCGCGGGATTTCATCTACGTCGAGGGCAGCCTGCCCTTCGTGCCGACCTCCAACACGATCGCCACCAAGCTGCGGCTATCGCTGCAGTTGACACCGTTCAACGTCGGCATCGTGACGCGGGCGCTGTTCGAGGAGCAATACGACACGACGATAGCCGGAGCCTTGACCAACGTCAGCAACGTCAACGTGCAGCCCGGCAACGGTGTACACGATTATTTCCTGATTCGCGGCTTCGATTCGCTGTCGAGCGCCTTGGTGATGACCGATGGCGCTCCAGAGCCGGAGTCGACGTTCTACGAGCTGTACAACGTCGAGAACGTCGAGGTGCTCAAGGGGCCGAGCGGCTTCCTGTACGGCAGCAATCCTTTGTCCGGCACCGTCAATCTGGTGCGCAAGCAGCCGACGCCGAACACCGCCGGCAGCGTCCGCGCCAACTTCGGTCGCTACCGCTGGTTCGAGGGCGCCGCCGACGTGAACTACGGCAACACCGACGGCGACTTCTTCTTGCGCCTCAATTCGGTGTTCCGCGACCGCGAGGGTTATCGGGATCGAATCGAAGGCCGCACCTTCGCCATCAATCCCGCGGCAACCTGGGAGCTGAGCGATGACGCCTCGCTCAACGTGAACTTCGAGTACGTCAAGGCCGACTACGTCCCCGACAGCGGCCTGCCGCTGGCGTTCAACACCGTTCCCGACGTGCCGCGCACCATCAACTATCAGTCGCCTTTCGACACCTCCGAGCAAGACATCTATCGCCTCCAAGCCGACTATCAGAACGAGCTCAACGACACGGTCACCGTGCGCAACAAGCTCTACTACCGAGGCCTCGATTGGCTCTCCAACGGGACGCTCTACAACGGCGTATTCCCGGAGTTCGACCCGTTCTTTCAGCCGACCGGCCGGCTGCTGGTCAACCGCACACTGGTGCTGCTCGACGATAACCAAAGCTCGTTCGGCAACCAGTTCGAGGTCGTGGTCAACGGCGATACGGGGTCGGTTCACAACAACCTGCTGGTTGGTTTCGAGCTCGCACGCCAAACGGACGTGTTCACGCTCGACATCGGTCTGCTGCCCGGGATCGATCTCGACAATCCGGTGGAAACGGCTCCCGCCGAGCCCCTCATCGTGCCGTCGTTCTCTCAGGCGGCCGACTCCCGAGCGATCATCGCGGCGCCGTACATCATCGACCAGCTCCAGATCCATCAGCGCTTCAATGTGCTCGCCGGAGTGCGCATCGACACGATCGACTTCAAGGACGATTCACGGGGCGTGTCGCGAACCGACACCAAGGCCAGCCCCATGCTGGGCCTCGTGTTCATGGCCGATGGGGCGACGTCGATTTACGGCAGCTACTCCAAGTCGTTCGCACCGCCGGCGCCGCGCGTGCAGACCGGCGACGTCCTTCCCGAGGAAGGCGAGCAAATCGAGTTCGGCGTCAAACGCGAGTTCCTCGACGGCCGGACCCGCTTCAGCGCCGCCGTCTATCAGCTCGAGCGGCTGAACATCGGAATCCCCGACAACAACGGCGTCACCCAGCAAGTCGGCAGCCAGCGGTCGCGTGGCTTCGAAGCCGAGGTCGTCGCCGAAGCGCCGGGCAGTGTGCACCTCATGGGTTCCTACGCCTACAACGACTCCGTTCTCACGGAGTTCAGCGAACAGATCGTCATCGGTCTCGACCCGTTTTTCTTTTTTCCGATCTTCGGCACGGTCGACCGCAGCGGCAACACGGCGGCCTTCGCGCCCAAGAGCATCTTCAACGCTTGGGTGAGCAAGGGCTTCGCGCAGGGCTTTGTCATCGGCGGCGGCGCCCGTTATGTGGGCGACCAGTTCATCGCCTCCAACAACGAGTTCGCGATCGACGGCGTACTGACCTTCGACGCCATGGTGAGCTACCCCTTCCGGCAGGTACAGCTCGACGTCAACATCAAGAACCTCACCAACCGGGAGTACAACCAGCGCGGCTTCGGCGACAACTCGATCATTCCCGCCGACCCCATCACCGTGTTCTTGGGTGTCTCGTACCGGCGCTAGCGGCCTGCTAGCAGGCCGTGGTGAAAGTGTGATGGGTCTGGTTGAGGCGAGGAGGGG
>CBDUXW010000194.1:0-6344 GCA_965371275.1 uncultured bacterium
GACGGCGACGGGACCATCGATTTTCTGTTGACCTCGGCATGGAGCGCCGCCAACTGTGCCCGCTCCGGGCGCATGTTCATCGTCTCCGGGAAGGGCGAACAACGGTGAGCGAGCAGAGCGCGGCGGCCGTGGAACGCGAAGCCGAGCGGCCGGCACACGCAGTCACCATGTACACCAAGTGGGGCTGCGGCTATTGCATGTGGGCCAAGCGGCTGCTCAGGGAGAAGGGGGTCGAGGTGGAGCCGATTTCGGTGACCTTCAAGCCGCGCAACTTTCAGGAAATGATGCAGCGTTCCGGTGGGCGGATGACGGCGCCGCAGATTTTCGTCGGCGACTATCATGTCGGCGGTTATCGCGAGCTCGTGGACCTCGAGCGCAGCGGCAAGCTCGATGCGCTGCTCAGTCCGCCAGCAGATCGTTGACGGAGGCGAGCACCACGTCGGGCTCGAATCCTTCGCCAAGGTCGCTGTCGCGGAACTTGCCCGTGCGCACCAGTACGCCTTTCATGCCGACGCTCATGGCGGCCTGCACGTCGGACCGAATGTCGTCGCCGACCATGGCGATTTTCTCGGCGGGGAGTCCGATCTCGTCGATCACCCCTTCGAAGATCGCCGGCGCCGGTTTGCCGAAGATGAGGGCCTCGATACCGGCGGCGTATTCCAATGCGGCGACGAACGGCCCGGCGTCGAGCTGCAGCCCGGCCGGCGCCTGCCAGTAGCGCGAACGGCCGAGGCCGACGAGCTCGGCGCCGTTTTCATACAGGATGCGGAAGGCGCGGTTGAGCACCTCGAACGTCCAGCCGTCCTCCAGGTCACCGACCACCACCACATCGGCCTCGTCCTCCTGCTGGGCGACGCCCTCGAAGTCTTCGATCGCGCCGTCCTGCACCAGCAAGAAAGCGCTCAAACCGTTCTTGCGCAGGTACTCGCCGGCGGCGTGCGGGGGGCAGAAGATCTGCTCGGTGGTAACGGGAAACCCCGCGTTCACCAAGTTCTTGGCGAGCAAGCGCCGACTCTTCGACGTCGTGTTGGTGAGCAACCGGCAAGGGATACCGGCTGCGCCCAGCCGGTCCAGGGTTGCGGCGGCGCCGCCGAGGGGCAGGTCGCGCTCGCACAAGACGCCGTCGACGTCGAAAACGATGGCCTCGACTCCCGCTAGACTGGACGGCAGCTCGCTCATGGGGTGAGCATGTGGCTTGGTTTCGACAAACGCAAACAGAGGAGAACGGTCCATGAAGCCTCTAGCAGGCCGCGGTGACAGCCTGAGAATCGTCAGCGTGTGCGCGCTGCTGATGATGGTGGCGCCGGCAATCGTGATCGGTTACCAGAGCTCGAATCATCTCGAGCTACTCGATGTGTTCCAGCTCGAATGGGTGTCTGATCCGCAGATCTCGCCGGACGGCGGGCAGGTTGTTTACGTCCGCAACTTCAACGACATCATGGCCGACACGTCACGTTCGAACCTGTGGATTGTCGACATCGATACCGAGGACAAGCGGCCTTTGACCGCCGGCACCACCAACGACTCGTCACCACGCTGGTCGCCGGACGGCGCCAAGCTGCTGTACGTTTCGACGCGCGACGGCGGCGTCGAGCTGTGGTTACGCTGGATGGATACCGGGCAGACGGCCAAGCTCACCAGCCTTGTCGAGTCGCCGAACGGTGTCGCGTGGTCGCCCGACGGCCGCTCGATCGCTTTCTCGATGTTCGTGCCGTCTCCACCGCAGCCGTTTGTCGAGCTGCCGCAGGCGCCACCGGGTGCCGAGTGGGCGGCGCCGGCGCGCGTGATGACGCGCTTGACGTATCGGTTCGATGGCGACGGGTACCTGCCGTTCGGCTTCGACCATATTTTCGTGTTGCCCGTCGACGGCGGCACGCCCCGCCGGCTCACCTCGGGCGACTTCAACCACGGCGGCCGGCTGTCGTGGACGCCGGATTCGAGCGCGATCTTGTTCTCCGCCAACCGTCGCGACGACTGGGACCTCGAGGGCAGCGATTCCGACGTCTACCGCGTTTCGGTTGCCGATGGAACGCTGGCTCGATTGACCGACCGCTTCGGGCCCGACAACGGGCCGGTGATGTCACCCGACGGCGGCACGATTGCCTGGACCGGCTACGACGAGCGCTATCAGGGCTACCAGGTGACCAAGCTCTACGTCATGAACAGCGACGGATCGGACAAGCGCGTCGTCTCGGAGAACCTGGATCGCGATGTTCAGGGTCAGACGTGGCGCGCCGACGGCAGTGGCCTGTTCTTCCGGTACGACGACGAGGGCAACACGAAGGTGGCGTTCACCTCGCTCGATGGCGAGGTGACCGACGTGGCGCATGGTGTCGGCGGGCTGTCGCTCGGCAGGCCGTACACGGGGGGTTCGTTCTCTCTGGCGAACAACGATCGCTTCGCCTTTACGATCAGCGATTCGACCCACCCCGCCGATCTGGCCGTGGGCGAGCCGACCTGGGGTGTCGCAGCGGCGGACCGTCTCGATCCCGAGCTCGCCGGCCGCACCACGCGCCTCACCGACCTGAATGCCGATCTGTTTGCCCATAAGCAGCTCGGCGAGGTCGAGTTGATCTGGTACGAGTCGAGCTACGATCAGCGGCCGATACAGGGCTGGATCGTCAAACCGCCCGACTTCGACCCGACGCAGAAATACCCGTTGATCCTCGAGATCCACGGTGGTCCATTTGCCGCCTACAGCGACTTCTTCTCCACTGAGGCGCAGCTCTACGCGGCCGCCGGCTACGTGGTGCTGTATACCAACCCACGCGGCAGCACGAGCTACGGCGAAGAGTTCGGCAACCTGATTCATCACGCCTACCCGAGCCAGGACTTCGACGACTTGATGTCGGGTGTCGATGCGGTGCTTGGTCGCGGCTACGTCGATGAGCAGCAGCTCTTCGTTACCGGCGGCAGCGGCGGCGGCGTGTTGACGGCTTGGATCGTCGGTCACACCGATCGGTTTGCGGCCGCGGTGGCCGCCAAGCCGGTGATCAACTGGTACAGCTTCGTGCTCACCGCCGACATCGCGCCGGTGTACAAGACGTGGTTTCCGGGGTTTCCGTGGGACCACCTGGAGCACTACATGGAGCGGTCGCCACTGCACCACGTGGGCAACGTGACAACGCCCACGATGGTGCTGACCGGCGAGGTCGACTACCGCACGCCGATCTCGGAGAGCGAGCAGTTCTACACGGCGCTCAAGCTCCGTGGAATCGACTCCGCGATGGTCCGTATTCCCGAGGCATCCCACGGCATCACGGCGCAGCCGAGCTACTTGATTTCGAAAGTGGCCCACATCCTCGAATGGTTCGAGCGTTATCGGTGAGATCCACTCTGGTATCGTCGTTCCTCCCCGACAAACCCCCACGGGAAGGAGATCAGGGGTGACGCCAGAGGAGTACAACTACTCGGTATTCGTGATGGATCGCGAGATGCCGGTGATCGAGGCGTTTCACGAGGTCCCGATTCCACTGGGATCGCGGGCGCCGAGCTTTCCCCTCGAGGACCTCGATAGTGGCGCTACGGTGCAGATGAGCGAACTGTGGCGCGACAGCCTCGTGCTGCTCGAGTTCGGTTCGTTTACGTGACCGTATTGCGTGCTGGCGGCCGACACCATGGAAGACATGGCACGCCGCTATGCCGACCGAGCCGTGCGTTCGGTGTTCTTGTACACACGCGAAGCTCACCCCGGCGAGGATTATCGCCACCACGTGACCATGGACGACAAGCGGCATCACGCGCAGGCGTTCAAGGAGCACTCCAACATCGCGCGATCGATCCTGATGGACGATGTCGAGGGCACGGCGCACCGCGCCTACGGCATGCTGCCCAACATGGTGTGGATCATCGGTCGTGGTGGGGTCGTGTACTACCGTGCGGCGTGGACCGACGCCGCCGACGTAGAGAGCGCACTGCAGGGAACATTGGACGGATTCGACGGGCGCTCGACGGGTAGCCTGGCGCCCTTTCACTCCGAGCGGTTATCGTGGCGCACGCGCGACCTGGAGGTGTTCCGGTGCGAGCTGGAACGTGCCGGTCCCCAGGCGGTCACTGATTTCTTCGGCGAGTGAATTCGCAGGTTTGCCCAGCAGGGCGCTGACAAACGCGTAACGGAGTCGCCATGGACACCGAACAGGTACTCAGCCATCATCTCGAAGCTTTTGCCGCCGGCGATGTCGACGCCGTTATGGAGGACTACACCCAGGACTCCATCGTGATGGTTCCGGACACCACGTGTCGTGGCCTCGACGAGATCCGCGGCATGTTCGAGATGCTGTTCAAGGGGCCTTTCCTGCCCGACAGCTACGAATTCGAGATGGACCGAGTCGAGATCGACGGCGAGATCGCCTACATCGTGTGGCATGCCGGCTCCGAGATGCTCGACGTGCCGTTGGGACCGGACACGTTCGTCGTCCGCGACGGCAAGATCGCCGTCCAGACGTTCGCCGGGCACATCGTCAGCAAGTTCTGACAGGCCACGCCTGTCGGCAGGGTCGTGGTATCGGCCCGGCGCGCTGTGAACCCGGATCCTATTTTCAATGAAACTTCCGGTTTGCCGTGGCCGTCTTCTATTACGTGCTCTGAATAACTCGTTCTCTACATAGCCCCTCCCCGGGGCGCCACGGAGAACACGCTGAGGCGCCATTGCGGCGCCACTAGGGTCGCCCACGGGCAGGCCCTTCGGAAGGTTGCCGATGAGTAGCGGGATCCGCATGACACATTCCACCGCGATGGTGCTGCAAGCACTCTCGACCGGACACGTGTACGGCTTCGACATCATGGACATCACCGGCTTGCCGGGGGGGACCGTGTATCCGGCGCTGCGGCGGCTCGAAGCGGCCGACCTGGTGGAGTCGGAATGGGAAGAGGGCGGCGTCGCGCAAGAAGAGGGGCGGCCGGCCCGCAAGTATTACCGGCTCACCGATGAAGGAACAACGGTGCTTGCCGCGGCGGTACAGCGCTTCCGCGTGCTGGGTTTCATGTCGGCGGAAACCGGGTAAGGAGGGCGGGACATGAGCATGAGGAGACCTGGCCCGAAGGAGCGCACGAATCGACAAAACGTCAGGCGACTCCCCATATGGTGCTCGCTGTTGATCCGCCTGGCCGCGTTGTTGGCACCGAAGGCCAACCGGCGTGAATTCCTTCGCGAGTGGACCGGCGAGCTCGTGCACTTCAAGGCGGCTGGGGACGAAGGCTTGTGGCGCCGTGCTCGGGCTTCGTTCTCGGACGCGGCGCAGCTGCGTAGGCTCAGCTCCGGCCGTCGGCGCCGCGGCTTGGAAGGGTCGGAGAGACGGTGGTCCCTCGAGAGCCTGAATCCGCTGCGCAACCTGCGCCGGGCGGCTCGCAACCTGGCCCACAATCCGGGGTTCACGGCCGCTGCCGTGATCACCTTGGGGCTGGGTATCGGCGCCAATACGGCGATCTTCAGCCTCATCAACGGAGTGCTCTTGAAGACGCCTGCTGTCGAGGCGCCCGAACGTCTGGTGCGCATCTACAACAGCACGCCCGAGGGGAGGCCGTACGGCCCGGTTTCTTATCTGGAGCTCCGGGACATCCGCGAGCAGACCGACGTGTTCGAGGGCGTCATCGGTTACACACTGGCGGTGGGGGCGCTCACCGGCGACGGGCCGATGGAGGCGCTGTTGGGCGAGGTGGTCACAGGGAACTACTTCGAACTTCTCGGTGCTCGCCTGGCAGCCGGACGCGCCTTCGGCACGGAGGAGGACACGACACCCGGGGCACACCCCGTTGTCGTCTTGGGCCATGGGCTGTGGGCGCGCAGATTCGCCCAGGATCCGTCGGTTGTCGGCAGCACGATCAAGCTCAACGCTACCAACTATGTCGTGATCGGCGTTGCCGACGAAAGCTACCGCGGAATGCTGCCGGGATTGTGGACCGATTTCTGGGTTCCGTCGATGATGATCGTTTCGATCAATCCGGACGTGCCCGAGGCGCTCACCCGCCGCACGAGCCGTCAGTTCATGTTGCATGCCCGCTTGCGCGACGGTGTGACGTTGGACGCGGCGAAGGCCGCGGTGACGACGGTGGCGAGCCGCCTCGAGGAAGCGTATCCCGAGTCGAGCGCCGGCCACGTGATGGTGGTCATGGCCGCCGGAGACGTGCGGCTGCACCCGCGCATCGACGCGATGCTGTTCCCGGTGGCCGCCATGCTCTTGCTGGTTCCCGGGCTCGTGTTGCTGATTGCCTGCACCAACCTGGCCGGCCTGTTGCTGGCACGCGCCACCGACCGCCGCAAGGAAATTGCGGTGAGCCTGGCGCTGGGCGCCGGCCGTCGGCATGTGATCGGACAGCTTCTCGCCGAGAGCGCACTGCTGTCGGTG
>CBDUXW010000195.1:0-6334 GCA_965371275.1 uncultured bacterium
CGGACCCGGGAACAACCGTCTATGTGGCACTGATCGAAGACCAGGAGCAGGCGCGGGCCGCGGGCGCGTGGACCGTACCAAAGAGATACGAGGCCGTCGGGTATAGACAGAGCGGCGACACCGGACCGCCTGTAGTCGTGCCACCTGGGACAATCAAAGACGTCGACAGGCCCGTACTGCAGGAAGACGGAACCACGATCGACGTCATCGAGTACTTCTCTGTTGATCTTGGCCTCTCCGCTGTCGCGGCCATTTACATCGTTCCCGAAGCATCCGAGACGGTCGGCGTCGTCCGCGCGCCGTCCCTCGCGGCCGACGAGTTCGAGTTCGACGGCGGCCCGGGCGACCTGACGAGCGGAGCGTGGCTGGTGCAGGTTGGACCCGGCAAAACTCTATCCGCGCGGCGGGTCCGGAGCATCGAGGAGCGCGCCGACGGCTTCACCATCGAGTTCGAGCCCTTGGCGATGGGGACGGCCGCACAAGGCCTCGTTCGTACCATCCTGCTCAAGACCTCGGCCACCGAGACGCCGGCTCAGGACAACGCCGTGCGGTTTCACGGCCCGCTGACAAAGGTGGCGCTTCCGGCCCGTTCCGAGCGCAACGAGACGTCGTTGAGCGGCAACCGAATCGACTTGGCTTGGCCGCAAGGCGAGCCGCTGCCGGAACTTCTGTCCAGAGGTCGCACCGTGATCCTGGAGCCGGAAGCCGACGGAGGCGAGGCCACCGCCGCTTCCCTGAAGACGACCATCGTCGGCGTCGAGGACGATGACGATGCCGACCCGGCGCTCAAGACCATCACCATCGCCGACGGTGTCGATCGCGCGGCGGGCTTCACGGTCGGGGGCACGATTGTCCGCGGCAACGTGGTGACCGCGGGACACGGCGAATCAAAAGGCGAGAAGGTCCTCGGCAGCGGCGACGCGACTCAGCCCAACCAGTGGTTCGACTTGTCGGTCGAGCAGCTGTCCTGGGTCGCTGATCCACTGCAAAGCGCCGGCGTGCGCGCGGACATCGACGTCTTCGTGGCCGGTCGCGTCTGGCGGCAGGTCTCCACCCTCCGCGATTCCGCACCGACCGATCACCACTACACCGCGCGTATGACGGAGGACGGGTTTGTCCGTATCGGCTTCGGCGACGGCCATAAGGCCCGCCGCCTGCCGAGCGGCGTGAACAACGTGCGCGTCAGCGCCCACCGCGCCGGGGTCGGCCTGGCCGGCAACGGCATTGGCCCCGGCGGCCTGATCAAGCCGGCCAAGCCACACCACCTGGTCGAGGATGTGCGGCAGCCTCTTTCCAGCAGTGGCGGCAACGACATGGAGGATGTTGCCTCCGTGCGCGACAACGCGCCGGCGGGCGTGCTGACGCTGGAGCGGGCCGTTTCGATCGCCGACTTTGCCGCCATGGCCGAGCGTCACAGCAGCACCTGGCAGGCCCTCGCCTTTGCCGACTCCGGCGGCGCCGACCGCGGCGAAAAAATCACCGTGGTGGTCGTGCCGGCCGGTGGTGGCGCCATCGGCGATGTCGCGGGCAACTTGCGCGACTATCTGACCGAAAACGCCATCCCCGGCGTCCGGGTCAGCGTCGAGAACTACAAGACCGTGCCGCTGCATCTGCAGGTGGAGGTGCGAGTCGACGGCGCCGCCTTCGATCCCGAGAGCGTGGCGGAAACGGTCCGGGCAGCACTCTTGGAGGCCTACGCGCTCAGGCGTCGCAGGCTCGGCCAGCCGCTTTTCCGCAGCGAGGTCTATCAGATCGTCGAGGTGGTCGCGGGCGTCGAGAACTCCGATTGCCGCATCCTTGAGGCGACGGTGAGCGGCCTCGACGCGCGCAAGGTAGGCCGCGGTCCGGCGGGCGGGATTCGCGTCGTGCGTCTGCGCGAGGATCAGGTCGTCCATGTCGTGAATTCGGCCCACATCGAGGTCACCCCTGCGGAGTTCGAGCTATGAGCGCCGACAAGACGTTGAGCGGCGAACAGCTCTACCGCTTGCTTCCCGAGCTCTACCGATATCGTGACGACGGCGATCTCGAGGCCCTGCTCGACGGCTTCGGCCATTTGCTCGACATGGTACGCAACACCCTCGAACAACGTTACGCCGATAATTTTCCCGACCAACCCTTCGTTGGCCGTCCCAGCCAGGCATGGCTCCTGCCCTACTTCGCCGATCTGGTCGACGCCCGCCTGCTCTCGCCCTACGTCGAGGGCCGGCGCGCCGAGGTGGCGAACGCAATCGCCTGGCGCCAGCGCAAGGGCACGCTGAGCGCCGCGGAGGACATCGCCGAGGAGATCTCCCGGCTCCAGGTCGAGGTCCAGGAGGGTTGGCAGCGGGTCATCGTCACGCCTCGGATCGACACGCCGCAAATGCCGGCCGCGGCGGGCCACCCTGCCCTTCCGGCCGCCACCGTCGATTTTCGCCTCATCTCCCGGGCCGTCAAATCAGGAGAGGGTGATGCCGGCGCGAAGGTCACCACCTTCGCCGGGGAAACCATCGCCTGGCGCCAGATCAACCCGCACGGCCTGCCCTGCTTCCCGGGAAGCTACGAGGACGTCTCACGACGCACGGTCGACATGCGGACGCCGAGTTGGGCCCATGGGCATCACCACCCGAAGCGGTTGCTGTTGTTCGTGCCGCCGCCGTTGGGCCGGTTCGGCGGCGAGCCGCTCACATTCCCGAGCATCGCGGCGGCGTTGACGGCGGAAGCGGTCACCGAGGTGGCGGCCGGCGAGGAGCCCGGGGTGAGCGTAACGAGTTCCCAGGGAGCACCGGTCCTGATCGAGGAGAAGCACGAAATATCGGACGGCCGCATGCATCGCTTCGTGGGCATCCTTTTCGCGAACGGCGTCAGGGTGACCGACGGCCGCCTGAGCCTCGAGCGGGGCGCCGCGAAGGCGGTCCGGGTCGACACGGCGGACGGCGAGACGCCGGTGTTCTCGGCCGTCGACAGCGTGATCGACTCGATCATCGCGCCCGCCGGGCTGGTGCGGCTTGAATACTGCACCGTGCTCGAGGAAACCCATTGCCTGCGCTTCGAGGCCAGCGACTGCATCTTCGTCGGCGCCATCGTGCCGACGGGGGTTGGCGAGCTGAAGAGCTGTGTCCGCTACTCGGCTGTCCAGCCCGAAGCGGAGGTGCTGGCACCTGAGAGCCTGAGCCTTGTTCGCCACACTTCCGAGCGGCCCATCTTCTACGCCTATCTCCACAAGGCCAACGGGGCGGTAAGCGTGGTCCCGGCGGTTTACGGCCTGCCTGGTTGCGGCGTGCTGCACCCGGCAACCTCGCCGGCAATCCGCTTCGGCGCGGAGGACGGCGGCGAGATGGGCGCCTATCACCGCGAAGCCCACAACCTGGCCATGGCGGCGCTGGTCGAGAAGCTTCGCGACTACCTGCCGGTCGGTCTCGAGGCCGTGGTCGCCTACGACCGGCGCCTGCGCGAACCGCCACCGGCACCAAAGGGATCGTAACCCGATTCAGGGAGGCTCGTCATGAAGGCCCAGATTTCCCGGCACAGCTACCGACCTCGGAAGCTCTACTCAGGCGTCTACCAGCAGCAGGGCCGCATGCTGACCGACGCCGATTGGAACGAGCTGGTCGAGATCGCCAAGGCGCGGCTCGAATCGGCGCTCGCCGACGTCGTCGGCGACGGCGCGCCAACCTCGAGCGGGGTGGTCGACGTCGGGGACAATCTCGACATCAAGGGCCTGCGCAAGGGCGCTCTCTACGCCGACGGCGTCCGGGGCGAGGTGCGGGCGACGAAGGACGGGCTCGGCGCAACCGAGCTTTACGACAACCAGCAGGACTTCCCGCAGGCGCCGGCGCGCGACGGCGACGCGGACTATCTCTTTTACGTCGACATCTGGGAGCGCCCGGTCGTCTCCCTGCAGGACGAGGGCTTGCTCGATCCGGCGCTGCACGGCGCCGATACCTGTTTCCGCACCCAGACCCTGGCCCAGATCAAGTGGTGTCCGGCGATCGAGCCCGAGCCCTATTTCGTCGACACCGACAAGTGCCCGCAGCACGGCGACGCCGCGCTCAAGCTCGGGCTGCGCGAGGCGGTTGCCGCACCGGACCCTTGCGATCCCTGCGCCGAGGAGCTCGATCTTGAAGAGCGGGTCGGCAACTACCTATTCCGCCTCGAGGTCCACGACGTCAAGGGCGATGCCGACGCGCCCGACGAGGTGGTGCTCAAGTGGTCGGGCGAGAACGCCGCCGAACACCACCGGAACGTCGAGGACGAGCAGCCGCAAGGCTTCAAGTCGGGAAATCACGTCTACGAGTTCTTCAACGAGGTCACCGAGCGGCACCTGGGCGTGCACGCGCCGGAGGCGGCGGGCGCGCCGGTGCGCCGTGACCTCGATCCGAGCTACCCGGCGGCGCCACCCGACGCCGGTGACTTTCCCTTCGTGCGCCGCTGGGACGGCACCTGCGTGCTCGAACACGACGGCGGGGGCTGGCGCTTGAAGAGAGACGCCGGCGGGGCGATCGTCGGCAGGGATGAGGGCGACCCGCTGATCGACGGACCGGGCGTCGGCCACGCCGAGGTTACCGGCGGAGAGCTCAGGCTCGGGCTGAAGCGGCTGATCCTCGTCCTCGCGCTCGAGGACAGCTCGTTCGTCGCCGGCGATTATTGGCTGGCGGCGGTGCGCGAGCGCGCGCCGCAGGCGCCCGAGGACGAGCGGGTGACGCTCGCCTCGACGAAGCCGGTGGGCATCATCCACCACTACGCAAAGCTGATCGTGGTCAAGGCCGACGGCGGCTTCGTTCCGCTCGCCGAGCTCCCGTGGTGGCGCAGCCTGTGCTTCCCGCCGCTCACCGATCTGCCGGCCAGCCACGTCAGCTTCGACAACGACTGTCCCCAGCTCTACGGCGAGGCCGAGACCGTGCAGACGGCGCTCGACGCGCTCTGCGAGCGGGTCGACTTCGAGGCCCTGCTGCGCAAGCACAACCGCTACCTGCACGGCTGGGGCGTCATCTGCGGCCTCAAGGTTAGGTGTCACGGCGAGAACCAGGAGATCGTTCTGGTCGGCCCGGGTTGCGCTTACGACCGCGAGGGCTACAACCTCGAGCTCGGCGAGGCGGAAAAGGCCTCGATCCCGGATTTGCTCGACGGCGAGGGCGACGGCGAGTTTCTGCTCAGCTTGGCACGCACCGAGGCCGGAGGGCACCGCTACCACCTCGATCCCATGGATGAGCCCGGGATCAAGGACTCGATTTGGGAGGGCACGCTGCTCTACCGGATCAAGAAGCAGTGCTTCGATCCGCTCGTCGAAGTCTTCAAGAAGCTGCAGGAGAAACGGCCCGCGGGCGCGCGCTGGGCGCTTCACGACCTGTTCTGGCCCGTGTTCTACAAGGGGGCCGAGCGCCCCTTCCTGACGCCGCAGGAGCACGACATCCTCGAGGACCTCTACGCGGCGTTTCTGAAATTCATCACCAGCCCCACGGACTGCGGTCTGGCGGCGGAAGCGGCCAAGTTTCCCGAATATCCCTTCACCCGCGAGCAGGTCCACGGCGTTGCGTTGCGCCGCCCGGCCACGAACGTCCGCGCCCAGCGGGACGGCGCGCGCCTCTACGCCTTCGATTCCGGCCACGAGGTGATACAAGTGATCGATACCGAGAAGATGGCCGTCGAGCGCGAGGTCAAGGTGGTCGTCGGCGAGAGACCGGTCGATGGCATTATCGACGTGGCCGTCAACGGCGACGGCCGGATCGTCGTCATCGCCGCGACCGTCTCGGCCGAGAGCGGGACGCGCTCGGTTCTGTTCCGCTACGATCCGGTGAGTGGCACGCACACGCCGTGGCTGGAGACGAGGCGGCGCGTCGTCAACATCCGTCTGGCGCCGGGGCCAGGGGGGCCGCTTTTCGTGCTCGTCCACGACCGCGGCATCTTCACCGTCTCGCTCCGCGGCAACAAACTCGATCGCTTCGCCCATATCCCCGCCTACGGCCATCTCGCCCTCACGGCCAATGACGGAGCGGTTCTCGCCGTCTCCCGCGAGAAAGAGCAGTACGTGATCCACGGGTTCGATCGGACGGGCAATCTACTTTTCGAGGGCATTGAGCTGGGAAAATGGGTTCCCGAGTCCCTCGCCACCGTCGGCGACAGGGCGGAAAAAATCTTCGTCGCCGGCGGCAAGAAGGGTGCCGCGGGCCCCAAGCAGTTGCTTATTTATGCCGGCAAGCCCGAGCCCAAACTTCAGAGGACTATCGTCATCGACGAGGGCCAGGTGCGCCTCGCCGCCGTCAACGAGGGCCAGCGGAGTCAAATCTTCGTCTCGCTCGGTAAGATCTTCCAGGTCTCGGCGCTGTGGTGGTTCGACGCCGAGGCCGAGGACCGCCTC
>CBDUXW010000196.1:0-6331 GCA_965371275.1 uncultured bacterium
GCTGGTTGTTCGAGCATCTTCTTTCCGGGGGAGTTCCCCAATTCGCTCGAGTTCGACATGGCGGGCGACCTCTGGGTCGTGCATTCGGAGCAGTCGAGTGGTCGCCGCGGTGGCGTCTCCGAGGTCGACACGCCTGTATGCGCCTCCTCCGCGGCGTTCGCCATCGACGAGAAGGAAGGCGAGCTCAGCGCGGCGATCGGTATCGCGCTGACGGCGAGCGAATCCGACCCGGTCACGCTCAGACAAGGCAACTTCCCCGACGGCAAGTCGGGGAATCAGAACATGTGCAACAGCCTTTTCAACCTGGAGAGCGTCGATGCGGCCTGCCAGGCGGAATGGGACATCTCGTGCCGCCTGATGCCGCAAGCGGAGTTCGGCACTCGCACCGGATTCCCGCCGGAAACGACAGCCCCCAATGGAGCCTTTGTCGAGCAGGACTTCGCGTTCACGACCTGTGCCGACTTTGCCGGCACCAGTGGCAATTGCGCGGAGATCCGGATTACGCACTCGCCGACCGGCCCCATCGGCAGTTGCTCAGAAGAAAAGATCTTGAGCATCCTCGCCAATTGGCAGTTCTTTGCCCTCAACAGCTTCACCCATCCTGGGCTGCTGTACGCGCCTTTTGATTTTGATGAGGATGGGGACGGCAATCCCCTCCCGGAGAAGAGCCCGTTCGCCGAGAACATCATCGTGGATTTTGATCCGACTCCCATTCCCGATCCGCTCGATCCGCGGGCAACAGGTAGCCGCGACGGTTGGGGCTCCGGCATCGTTGTCGTCGACGGCGCGCCGAACCGGCGGCCGTTCGCGGTGCTTGCCGAGGTTCCGGCAGTGGCGCAGTGCAACGACACTGTGATCCTCGACGGCCAGGACTCGTTCGACAACGACTGGAACGATTCCATCTACAGGTACATCTTTAGCGTGAATGACACCGTGTTCCCAGCGAGCGCGATCGACTTTCACCCGGTCGACCTGACCGGTCTGTCGGGACTGGTGACCGGGTCGTTGACCGTCATCGACGTTGGCTGGGCGCCGGCACAGAACCTCGCGAGCGAAGTTCCGGCAACCGTGCAGTTCACCGTTGTGCCAGACACGGAAGATCCGGTAATCACTGACTTCAAGTTCGTCCCTCTTGGCGACCCGCGTGTTGACTTCGACTCGACCTACACCTCGGCCACCATGTGGCCACCAAATCACGAGATGGTGCCGTTTAAGGTCGACTGGGATGTGGCAGACATCTGCGAAACCACCTGTGTAATAACTGCCGTGTCCGGCGAGCCCGAGAACGGAACCGGAGACGGCGACATTGCTCCCGACATCGACATCACGGGAGAAAAGACGCTCAATCTCCGCTCCGAGCGTGCGCAAAGCGGCGACGGCAGGTTGTACACGGTGACGGTCCGTTGCGAAGACGTCGGCAGGAACGCCACAGAGAGCACCATCACCGTGTTCGTGCCCTCGAGTCAGGACGGGGACAGCTAGAGCGAAGCTGCTGCGCCGTAGAAATATGAGTCTGAGGAGCCGGGCCGTCGGGCCCGGCTCTTTGCGCTTGGACGGCGCGGCCGCCTACTGCGCCCCCGCGCCCTGACGCGCCGCCTCGTAGATCGCCGCCAGGTCCCGGCGTTGTAGCGGGTCGCGCTCGCCGGCTTCGTCGCGAATTGCCTCGAGCAGGCTGACCGTTCGGCCGAAGCGGCGGGTGGCGCTGGCGGCGTCGCCGTCGGCGGCGTCGGCGCGCGCCAGTATGAAGTAGCACTCGGCCTGCAAGGCGTCGAGCTGCAGCCGCTCGGCGGTGTTGAGCGCGGTCTGCACCTCGCGGCGAGCGCCGGTGGCGTCGCCGGTTTCAAGCAGCGCCTCGGCCAGCCGGATCTGCGCTTCGGTGGCGATGTATCGGAGCCCGAGCGTGTTCGCTTGCTCGGCGGTTGCCGTCAGACCATCGACGGCGTCGGCGTGCCGCCCCTCGCGCATCGCCAGCGTGTCGAGGTGGAGCTGCGCGTTGAGCGACTGCTTCTGATTGTCGCCCGCGGCTGCTTGAGCCGCAGCCTCGTCGAAGCGAGCACGCGCGTCGGCCGCCTGTCCCAGGTACACGAGGTTGATCCCTTGGAAGTTCAGCGCCTGGGCGATCAGTGCCGGGCTCTCGAGGCCACGCGCCAGCGTCAGCGCCTCATCCAGAATCGGGGCAGCGTCGTTCACGAGGCCGCTCTGCCCGAGGGAAAGCCCGTGATTGGCGGTAACGATGAACTGCCAGTAGCCCTGCTCGCCGCTGCTCTCCAACCCCGTGACGGCCTCCTCCATGGAGTCGAGCGCCGAGCCGAAACGACCCTGATAACCGAGAATGATTCCAATGCCGACCCGGGCCCAGGCCACACCGAGATCGTCGTCGAGCACGCGCCATTGGTCGAGCGCACCGAGGTAGTAATCGAGCGCTTCGTCGAACTGGCCCAGGTTGGTCGTGGTCTCGCCCAGGTTGTAGAGCGCCAGTCCGAGCTCTTCGGGAATGTCGTATTCCTCGTAGATGCGCAACGCCTGCTCGAGATTGGTCAGCGCGTCGCCGTAGTCGCCGCGCTCCATGTACACAGCGGCGATGTTGTTGAGGCACAGCGCTTCGTCGAGCTCGTTGCCGAGGTCGCGCTGGATCACCAGAGAGTCGCGATAGCTCTGCAATGCTTCGTCGGCGCGGCCCATGTCGAGATAGACGTTGCCGAGATCGAGCAAGCTGTAGCCGATACCCTCTCGGTCGCTGATCTCACGGCGAAGGTCGAGGGCCTCCGAGTATGTCGTCAGTGCCTGATCGAGATTGCCGATGGCAAGCTCGAGATGGCCGACGTTGGTCAGGTTGGCGGCGATGCCGACCTTTTGATCGAGCCGGCGGTTGATCTCGAGCGCCTCGCGGTAGGTGTCGAGCGCCTGATCGAGCTCGCCCAGCCGACGATAGGTGTTGCCGATGCCGTTCAAGATGCGCGCGCGCGCCTCGTCGTTGTCGAGTGTCAGGCCGAGCGCCTGGTTGAAGTGGCTCAGCGCCGGCTGCGCGTTGCCGCGACGTACCTCGACGCGACCGATCACGTAGAGTGCCTCCACGTAGTTGGGGTCGTATCGAAGGACGGCGCCGAGCTCGGTGTAAGCCTCGTCGAGCGCCCCGGTGTTTTCGTACAGCCCCGCCAGGCTCAAGTGCAGCTCGGGGTCTTCCGGAGCGGCCTCGAGCAACCGCTGGTACGAAGCGATGGCCGAGTCCTGATCGCCCAACAAGCTGTAATGCCGCGCCGAAATCAGATAGCGCTCGAAATCGGGGAGCCCGTCGCTCAGCTCCATGGCGGTGCGTGATGCCTGCTCGGCTTCGACGTCGAAGCCGAGATTGGCATGGGTCTGTGCCAGCTGGGAAAACGCCAGTGCGAACTGCCGATCCACAGCAGTCGCCGCCTCGAAACTGCTTAGCGCATCGGCGTAGTTGCCCTGGCGGCCGAGCTGCAGCCCCTCACTGTACAGGCGCAAGGCGTCGATGGATTGTGATGAAGGCGTGAACGACGCAGCCTCCAGCGCGCGCACGGCGTCGGCCGACAGGTCGAGGTTACCGCGCACGCTACCCGCCAGATCGCTCACCGCGGCGAGTAGTTCGCCTTCGGTCGGAGCGACGGCCGAAACCGATGTCTCGGTCTGCTGTTCGACGTCGTAGAGTCGCCCGTCGATGCGAATCTGGTCGCCGACCCTGATGTATTGGCCGACCAGGATCCGATCGGCGTTACTGAAGGATGCGAGCTGGGCGATGGTAGATGCATCGAACGTGGAGTTTGGGTCCAGCTTCAGGTCACCGAGGATTTGGCTGATGCGATCCACCGACACCGTGCGCAGTTCCGCCGACTGCCCGACATCGGAGCGCAGCATCTCGGCGAGGCTGGCGCTGAGCCAATCGAGCGTGGGATCACCCGACGCATTGCGAAACGGCAGGATGGCGAGCGATAGCGCCTCGACGTCGGGAGCTGTCGCGGCCGTCGCGCCGGTGGACTCCGCGCCGCCCAGCGGCAGGCGGCCGGTCAGGGCGAGCGCGCCGATGCCCACCACCACAATCGCGGCGATACCGGCGGCCCACAGCGTGCTCTTGGACGTCCGCTTGAGCATGACGGGCAGCGTCTGGGTTACCGAGTGATCGCGCGGGCCACTGCGGGTCTCGAGGTCCTGGAGGATGTCGCGGACGGTCTGGTAGCGGAGCTCGGGCTCGGTTTCGAGGCAGCGCACGACGACGCGGTTGATGTGCTCCGGGATACTCGGGTTCAGCGTGTTAGGTGGCGGCGCCTTTTCCTGCGTGCGTGCCACGATCGTGCCGAAGGCGGTGTCCGCCTCGAACGGAATTACCCCGGTCAACAGCTCGTAGAAGATGATCCCGAGGCTGAAGATGTCGGAGCGCGCGTCGGCGGGTTCGCTCTTGGCCTGCTCCGGCGACATATAGGCCGGCGTGCCGAGCAGCTCGCCCGTGCGTGTCATGCCGGTGAGCTCCATCGAGCGTGCCACGCCGAAGTCCATCACCTGCGCCAGGCCGTCGGCGTCGATCATGATGTTCTGCGGCTTCAGGTCGCGGTGCACGACGCCGTTGGAATGGGCCGAGTTCAGGGCCCGACACACTTGAACGATGATGCCCGCCGCCTCTTCCGGTGTGTACTCGTGGTCCGGGTCGAGAATGTACGACTTGAGGTCGCGACCGTCGACGTACTCCATCGTGATGAACTTGAGGCCCCGGTCGGTGCCCATGTCGAAAATTCTCACGACGTTCTCGTGCGTCACCTCGCGGGCCAGGATCAGCTCCTGTTTGAAGCGCTTGAGAACGTCGGGCTGGGTGGCGAGGTCGGGGCGGATCAGCTTGATGGCGACCTGTCGCTCGAGCTCGACGTCATGGGCCTCGTACACGCTCCCCATGCCGCCTTCGCCGAGCAGGCGAACGATCTCGTAGCGCTCGGACAGCAGGAAGCCGGCGGGCAGCGTGGAGGTGACCCCCGGGGCCCCGGCGGGCATCGACCAGCCGTCTGTGGCGCCGGGAGCTGCATCGGCGATCGTGTCGACGCCGAGTTCCGATGTGCCGGCATCGGGAGCAATGGTGGCGCCGTCGGGATCCGGCGCGTCGGCACCGGGGGCAATAGTGGCGCTGTCGGGATCCGTCGCGTCCGCACCGGGGACGATGGTAGCGCCGTCGGGATCCGTCGAGTCGGTGCCCGGGGCTATGGTGGCGCCGTCAGGATCGACTGAGCTGCCGGGCGCGAGTGTCGCATCGTTGGCGCCGACAGCGGCGCCGGGCTCGAGGGTAGCTCCGTCCGGATCGACCAGGTTGGTGCCACAGGTCGAGCACAGCTTGGCGTCAAGCGGGTTTTCGGTGCCGCACGCATGGCAGATCATGACAGGGGTCCTGACGGACGGCTGCCTCCATCTCCGGGGCAGACAGCGTTACGGTGCGTCAGGGGGGGTGCAAAATCAAGAAGGCGGGGTCTCTTGTAACGACTGGTCGTACAATACAGAATTCGGCTCCAAATGCGGCGTGTATATTAAAGAGGCTTTTTGGGTACGCTCAAAGTGTATCGCTGCACGTGAATCCCCAAACAGGAGAGAAACTCATGTCGCTCTCACGTCGTGCGCTCTTCGGCGCCTTCGGCACGGAGGCGAGCGCGCCTGACGTCGCGCTCATCACCGCCCGGGGACGCGAGGAGCTGGTGGACGAGCTCGCAGAGCTGGCCGGCGAAGCCAGCGTGATCCCGCCGGCTCAAGATGGCGAGATCAGAATTTCGAGCAATGAAAATCCGTTGGGGCCCAGTGACAACTCGATCGCGGCCATCCGCGATGCCTTCAACGAGGCCGGCCGTTACCCGTCGAACTCGACGCCGAACATGAGCGACCTGACCAACGCCGTGGCGGAGAAGTTCCATACCGAGCGTCAAAATGTGGTTCTCGGCGCCGGCTCGGGCGAGCTGTTGAAGAACGCGGCGCACGCCTTCACCAACAGCGACAAGCATTTGGTGACGGCATCGCCGAGCTACAACCAGCCGGCGCGCGTGGCGCGTTTCGTGGGCGCCGAGGTTCAGGCGATTCCGGTGGACGCCGATGGCAAGCTCGATCTGGACGGCATGGCGCGGGCGGCGCGGGGCGCCGGCCTGATCTTCGTGTGCAATCCCAACAACCCAACGAGCACAGTGCACACGGCGTCGGACGTGCGCTCGTTCGTGAGCACGGTGATTTCGCAAACATCCTTGCGCACTACGACATTGCGCATGCACGCCTTCGGGGCCAGGTCTCCGTGCTCTGTCCCTTCCATGACGACCGACACCCATCACTATCGATTAACATGGAGCGTAAGGTG
>CBDUXW010000197.1:0-6325 GCA_965371275.1 uncultured bacterium
GGTGCTGTTCCGCGCCTTCAGCCCGGGCGGTACGTCGCTGGCCGGCGACGCCGAGCACATCGCCGCCATGAGCGCGGTGCCGGTGATCTCGGCGAGTGGCTTCGGCACGTTCAGCCCGCGGCAGATCACCAACATGATGGCCGACAAGGTGGTCGACGTGAGCCCGTGGATCGGCCAGCTCGAAGAGGGCTTCAGCGGGGTCGCGTCGCCACGCGATCTCGAGACGATGTTTCAGCTCCTGTTTCTGAAGTTCAACTACCCGCGCGCCGATCCGGGCACGTTCGCGCTGATCACCGAACAGATGCGCGCCAGCATGTCCAACGAAAACGTCACGCCGGAAGCCGCGTTCCAGGAAGAGGTGCAGCGGACGCTGTCACAAGATCATTTCCGCCGCCGTCCGATGAACGCCGATCTGATCGACGAGATGGACCTGCAGAAGTCTTACGACTTCTACCTCGACCGTTTCGCCGATGCGAGCGATTTCACCTTCGTGTTCGTCGGCAAGTTCGACCTGGCGACCATGGAACCGCTGGTGGCGCGTTACCTCGGCGGCTTGCCCTCGACCGATCGCGAGGAGACGTGGGTCGACGAAGGCATCACCTATCCCACCGGCGTCATCAAGAAGACCGTGCACAAGGGCATCGAGCCCAAGAGCCTCACCACCATCGTGTTCTCCGGCACACTCGACGACTCCACCGATGCCGGCGTGGAAGAGGCTCGCAAGGCCCGCGTCGCCCGCAACCGGGCGATGGCGGCGATGGCGTCGATTCTCGAGGTGCGGCTGCGTAACGTGCTGCGCGAGGACCTCGGCGGCACGTACGGCGTGCGGGTCGCGGAGTCGACCAACCGTATCCCGCACCCGGAGTACGCGGTGTCGATCGATTTCGGCTCCGATCCGGAGCGCGCCGACGAGCTCGTGGCATTCGTGTTCGCCGAGATCGAAAGGCTCAAGGAGTCGAGCCCGACGCAGCAAGAGGTCGACAACATCAAGGAGCAGCTACGGCGCTCTTTCGAGACCGCCAGCACACAGAACAGATTCTGGCTCGGTCGCCTGGTGGGCACGTTCCGCGACGATGGCGACCCGTCCCACATCCTCGACTACGCCGCCACGCTCGACGCCATTACAACGGAATCGGTGCTGGCAGCGGCCAACGCCTACTTCGACACGAGCAACTACGTGCAGGTGACGTTGATGCCCGAAGAGGGTCGCTAGGAGCTGATCAACACAAGGCTCCGGTGGCGCGCCGTTACTCCTCATCCATGAAGGGGTATCGGTAGTCCGTCGGCGGGTCGAAGTTCTCCTTGACGGTGCGTTGGGAGACCCAGCGCAGGAGATTCAGCTTCGAGCCGGCCTTGTCGTTGGTACCCGAGGCGCGGCCGCCGCCGAACGGCTGCTGGCCGACCACGGCGCCGGTGGGCTTGTCGTTGATGTAGAAATTACCCGCCGAGTGCTTCAGGGCGTCCGCCATCTTGACGATGTCGCGCCGGTCGTGGGCGAAGATGGCGCCGGTCAGCGCGTAGTCGCTGCCCGTGTCGCACAGTTCCAAACTCGCGTCCAGATCGCTGTCCTTGTACACGAACACGGTCATCACCGGACCGAAGATCTCCTCGCGCATCAGGCGCGACTTCGGATCCTGGCTGGTCACCAGCGTCGGCTCGATGAAATAGCCGACCGAGTCGTCGTAGCCGCCGCCGGCGACCACTTCGTAGTTGCTGTCGTTATTGGCCTCGTCGATGTAGCCGCTGATGTCATCGAAGGCGCCCTTGTCGATGACCGCGCACACGAAGTTGGTGAAGTCCAGCGGCGAGCCCATCTTGACCTCGGCAAGCTGTTCCTGGACCTTCTCCATGACCGACGGCCACAGCGACTCGGGGATGTAGGCGCGCGACGCGGCCGAGCACTTCTGGCCCTGGTATTCGTAGGCGCCGCGGGTTATCGCCGTGGCTACCGCCTGCGCGTCGGCCGAGGCGTGCACGAAGATGAAGTCCTTGCCGCCGGTTTCGCCGACGATGCGCGGGTAGCTGCCGTAGGTCGACAGGTTCTCGGCCATCGTTCGCCACATCGCCTGGAACGTCGCCGTCGACCCGGTGAAGTGGATGCCGGCGAAATCCTCGTTGGCGAACACCGGATCGCCCACCGAGCGGCCCTTGCCGGGTACGAAGTTGATCACGCCGGGCGGCAGGCCGGCTTCTTCGAGCAGCTTGAAGGTGTAGTAGTTCGACAGCAGTGAGGTGGACGACGGCTTCCATAGGGAAACACAGCCCATCTGCGCCGGCGCCGCCGGCAGGTTGCCGCCGATCGACGTGAAGTTGAACGGTGTCACCGCGAACACGAAGCCTTCGAGCGGCCGGTACTCGACGTAGTCCCAGATGCCCTTGTCGGAGTTCGGCTGGCCCTCGTAGATCTCCTGCATGAAGCGGGCGTTGAAGCGCCAGAAGTCGCACATCTCGGCGGCGGCGTCGACCTCCGATTGGAAAGCGGTTTTCGACTGGCCGAGCATGGTGGCGGCGTTGATGGTGTCGCGCCACGGACCCGCCAACAGCTCGGCGGCCTTCAGGAACACGGCGGCGCGCGATTCCCACGGCATCTCCGACCACTCGTGCCAGGCGGCGCGGGCGGCGGTCGCGGCGTCGGCGATGTCGGACTCGGTGACCTGGTGGCAAACGCCCAGCTTGTGGCCGTGGTCGTGCGGGCAGATAACGTCCAGCGTGTTGCCGCTGCGGACTTCCTTGCCGCCGATGATCGCCGGGATGTCGACTTCCTCGCCGAGCACTTCGTCGAGGCGCTTCTTGAGGCTGGCGCGCTCGGCGGAGCCCGGTGCGTAGTCGCGGATCGGCTCGTTGGCGGGCTCGGGAATTTGTACGATTCCGTTCACGATCTACTCCTTGGATCTCTCGGGACGCCGGGTGACGCGTCGGGACGTAAGGTCGGTATCTGTATGTAGCCGAGGGGGTCATTCGGTGCGGCTGCGAGTATCGAGGAAGGATAGCAAAGGACGTTGTAGGATGCCCTCACCTTGAGTCTCTATATCGTGGTCTTCATTTCGGGCGCCGCCGTGCTCGCCATCGAGATCCTCGGAACGAGGATTCTCGGCCCCTTCTACGGCGTCAGCCTGTACCTGTGGTCGGCGTTGATCTCCGTGACCCTGCTCGCCCTGAGCGTGGGCTACGCGCTCGGCGGCTGGTGGGCCGACCGGGGCGCCACCAAGATCAACTTGTATTACATCGTCGGCGGCGCCGGCATGTGGACGCTGACCATTCCCTGGATCCGCGGCGCCGTGCTGGCGGTGGCCGAGCCCTTCGGGTTGCGGTTCGCGGTGCTGGTGGCGGCGTTCGCTCTTTTCTTCGCGCCGTTGACCTTGCTCGGAATGGTGAGCCCGTACGCCATCAAGCTCAAGGTCCGCGACATGGCGGAGGTCGGTCGTTCGGCCGGCAACCTCTACGCCGTATCCACCGTCGGGGGCGTCAGCGCGGCGTTGCTCACGGGGTTCGTGTTGATTCCCAACGTTGGGGTTGCCCGTTTGACCTACCTGATCGGCGCCGGCCTCGTGGCGCTGGCGGCTGTGGGCATGTTTCTGGAGTGGCGTCGCCGCGCCGCCGACGCCGGCGACCTGCTCACCGGCATCGTGTTACTCATCGTCGCCGGGGGCGCTTACGGCCTGCTTCCGGTCAGCACGCCCGACCCGGCAATCGGTCTGATCGACGTGCGCCAGAGCCCCTACGCAGAGCTCCGGGTTCTCGACACCGCCCAGGGGCGCCACCTCCTGATCGACGGCGGTGTCCACACGATCGTCGATCCGGGGAGCTGGGAGACCTCGTACTCGTACGTGGCTCTCATCGACCTGGCACGACGTTTCTTCGACGAGCCCGGAAGGATGCTGCTGATCGGCCTGGGCGGCGGGACGGTGGTCAAGAACTTCGCGGCAGAGGGGTGGAACGCCACGGCCGTCGAGATCGATCCCGTGGTTGTCGAACTGGCGCAGGAGCACTTCGGCCTCCGACCGGAGGAGGGGACGATCCACGAGATGGACGGCCGCCAGTTCTTGATTGGCGACGACCGGACCTACGACGTCGTGGTAATGGACGCCTTTGGCAGCAGCTCGATTCCGTTCCATCTCATCACGCGAGAATCGTTCGGTCTGATCGAGTCGAGGCTGGCCGACGACGGCATCTTCGTGATCAACCTGGAGACCGAGGGCTGGGGCGACGTGCTCGTACGCTCCGTGTCGGTGTCGTTGACCGCCCATTTCGTCTGGGTGCTGGCGCTGCCGGCGCACGAAGACCCCAACGGCTTGGGGAACGTCGTCATCTTCGCGTCGAATCGCCGGCTCGACAATCCCGGTGCGCTACCCGCAGCGCCCGACCGGCTCGAGGCCTACCGGACCTTCGGATGGGCGAACCGGTTCATCCCCGAGCGCGCCGGCGCCCCGATTCTGACCGACGACCTGAACCCGGTGGACCTCTGGTCGGAGCGCATCAACCTCCGTGCCCGCAGGGACCTGCACGAATATTTTCGCGACGCGGGCGTGATCTGGTAGTCGATTCCGGCGACTGGAATCACCTGTCCTGGCGCTTGCGAACCTCTCCGGAGACGCTCGTCTCGACCGTGTAGCCCTTGAACTCCGACGGGATCTTCGCCTCGAGCGCCTCGCTCTTCTCGGTGACCCACACCCGGATACAGGGCTCGCCGTCGCACTCGCCGATGGCGACGATCGTCACGGCGGGGTCCGCCATCAGCGCCTCGGCGAGCTCGGTCTGTGCCTCCTCGATGGTCACTCGCACGTCGGCGCCTTCCTGCGCGTTCCCCGTCGCCACCGCCTCTTGCGGAGCGCTGTCCTGGGTCGTGTCGCCGCTGCTTGAGCGTTGCCCCGCCCCGCAGCCACCGGCGACGATCAAACTCGCCACGAGCGCTGCGACGGCACCCTGAAGAACGAAGGGCCGGGGAGGAATCTCGCTCCTTCCCGACCCGATCGGCATGCTGCTGCGATTCGTCCCGGCTACTGGCCGTCGATGGTGAGGTTCGTGCCTGGGGCGCCCGAGAGGCGGGTCAGCACTGCGTCGATCGGGTTGAGGATCGTTGTGCTGGAGCTTCCGGCGTAGAGCAGGCCTACAGGCCTGCCTTTTTCGCCGCCCTTCTCGACGACGACGAGCGACCCGGAGTCGCCGCCGGCGCTGAAGCCACCACCACCGACGACGATCTGGTTCACGAAGCGGGCGACTCTGTTGTTGCCGTACCCGACGTTCACGGTAGCGTTGATGCCCGAGATGCGCCCCTTCGTCTGGCCGGTCGTGCGGCCGTATTTCATGACGCGCATGTTGAAAAGCGCAGAAGCCGTGGTACTACTCGGCGTGCCGTAGCCGTCCGAGGGCGTGGCGTTGCCGAGCTCCCCGGTTGACGAGAGCGCGATCGCCGCGTCGATGACGTTGTCTTCGGGGCAGACCGGGAAGGGGTTGCAAAAGGCGATCAGCTCGAAGTCCCACAGCGTTCCGATGTCGTCGGCCGGGCTCGACCCGCCGTCGAAAGTCCCCGGTTGAATGACCGCATCGCCGCTGCTGGCCTCGTTCTGGTCGGCGTACACGTGGTTGTTGCTCAACGCGTAGACGCTGGTGCCGTCGGTGACGCGCGCCCCGATCGTGCCGGCGGTGATCGCGGGATGGCCGGTCGAAACACCGATCGGGACCGGGCGACCAAATCTCGCCGTTCGATCCACGCTGCCTCCGTCGTCTCCGCCGCCACCCGGCGGGCCGCCACCTGGCGGTCCCTTCAGCGCCACCAGTTCACCGATGGCCTCGACCCTGACGGTGACCCCGTCGAGCCGCGTGGGAATGCCGGGCACCGCGGTGGAGCTCAAGTAGACGAGCACGATGCCCCGGCCGGCGGCATCGGCGGCGACGGCGGTGCCGACGACGCGCGAGTCCAGGAGCATCAACCCGTCCGTGTACCGCTCCTGCACGGTGATCGCTTCGCGCAGATCGTCGCGGCCGAAGGTTGGCTCTTCCTGACCGAAGCGTTGTTGAGCGGAAACGCTGATCGCGACGAGGAAGACCAGCAGGGGAGCGACGACGAGTAACCAGCGGGAGCGCTTCATGGCAGGGTCTCGGTCAAAGGAACGTCAATCGGGGAGTCAGTTGGATAACACGACACACTCGGGCTGATGTCAAGATGCCGGCCGGTTTTAGCGCGGGGGGTGCCGCAGCGTTGCGCAGTGGTGCGTAGAGTTCGCAAGAATTGACAAGGCGGCACCCCCCGCGCCGGGGGACGCCGCCGAGATGCCGAGGCTTTGATGGGGGCCCGAGGCCGACGGTCGGATCGCGACCGCGTCAG
>CBDUXW010000198.1:0-6299 GCA_965371275.1 uncultured bacterium
AGCGCACCGGCTCGGCGCCGCGGCCGGCCGGCACGAGCAACGTGATCACCGTGCCGCCGGGGGTCCACTGGATCATTCGCGAGGACGTCGGGCGGTCGAGCTGCGAGCGGGTGGCGATGGTGGCCAGCACTCGCGCCTCGCTGAGCGGGCCCGCCTCGCCGGTGGCCACGTCAGCCGTCCACACCTGGGTACCATCGGCCCGATGGGCCAGGAAAGCGATCTTGTCGCCGGCCGGCGACCACGTCATGTCGGAGACGAAGATCCCCTCCGGAAGCCGAATATCGTGGAACGCCGCGCCCTCGAGCGAGTACATCCGGAGCCCGTGAATACCGAACGTGTCGAGATGCCACAGCCGGTCGGTCGACGGTCGGATCTCGAGCGTTGCCAACCTGTAGGTCGTCTCCGCCATTCGTTCGAGCGTCGACAACTCCGTGTACAGGGGCACCAGGAAATGCAATCCGTCGGGGCCGAGGTTGTCGAGCACCGCGTAGTTCTTGTCGGTACCGAAAATGTCCTGGATCTTCTGCGCGGGCAGGACATACCGATCTTCCTGTTGGGCGCCGGCCCCTTGTACGTTCATGCCGACGACGGCGGCGGCAAACAACGCCGCGATGACGAGCTTCGAAACATGCCTCACGCCAAACCTCCGGGTTCAGCAGGATACTGAAGACTCCCGCGGGAACTCTCCAGCGCCCTGTCAATGGCCGAATCGACGTTCATTCAACGGCCCGGTCGGCCCGATTACAAGCTCGTCGCTCGAACGTCGCGCCGCGCCGCTCGGCCACCCGCACGGCCGCTGAGCGCCGCGCGCGGCCGCTTGTTGGCCTGGCGCCCGCGATTCGGCCCCACAGCGGGTAGAATTGCCCGCCATGATCGAGATCGAGGGATTGGTCAAGAATTACGAGGGCTTCACCGCCGTCGACGACCTGTCGCTGCGCGTCGACAGCGGCGAGATCCTCGGCCTTGTCGGTCCCAACGGCGCCGGCAAAACGAGCACGCTGCGTTGTCTGTCCGGAATCATCCCGTTAACCGCGGGGCGGGTTCGTATTTGCGGTTTCGACATCGAGGAAGAACCCATCGAGGCGCGCCGCCGCCTCGCTTTTGTTCCCGACGAGCCGCATCTGTTCGATCACTTGACGGTGTGGGACCACATGACGCTGTTCGCCCGCATTTACGGCGTCGCCAACGCCGCGCAACGGGCCACCGAGCTACTCGAGCGAAACGACCTCTCCGAGCGCCACAACTCGTTCCCCGGCGAGCTGTCACGCGGCATGAAGCAGAAGCTGATCATCTCCTGCGCCGTGCTCCATGAACCCGAGGCGCTGGTGTTCGACGAGCCGCTGACCGGTCTGGATCCAGGGTCGATGCGGCGCACCAAGCGCATGATCACCAGCAGCGCGGAGCGTGGTGCCTCGGTCATCGTCTCGTCGCACATGCTGCAGCTCGTCGAGGAGGTGTGCGACCGAGTACTGATCGTCCAGCACGGAAAGAAAATCCTGGAGGGAACGCTCGACGAGATCCGTACGGCGCTCCCCGACCTGTCCGGGGATGCCGACCTCGAAGAAATCTTCCTGCGCGCCACGGGGCAAGATGAGGACTTGTAGCGCCACGCTGCGGGTCTCCCGTGCCTCAGGGTTGCGGATAGGCCGATGAACCGGGCGCTGATCTTCCTGCTCGTGCGCTCGGTGCGCGGACGCATTATCCGAGCGCTCCGCCTGCTCAAGCAGCCCAAGTACCTGATCGGGATCGTGGTCTTCGGCGCCTGGATCGTGTTCTGGGTGGGCGGCGCCTTTTTCTTCGACGACGATACCGGCGACATCGACGTGCAGCTCGTCAACGTCGAGTTGCTGCAGCGGGTGTTCGGCGCCGCCCTGCCGGCCATTGCCATCGCCGCGGCGCTGGCGGTGGCCCTCGTCGTCGTTGTTTGGTGGCTGATCCCGTGGAGCCGCGTCGCCCTCGGCTTTACCGAGGCCGAGATCCACATGCTCATGCCGATGCCGGTGAGCCGCCGACACCTGATCCAATACGCCACGTTGAAGAGCCAGCCGGGAATCCTGTTCGGCTGCCTCATGATGACCATCTTCCTGGCCGCCGGCGGACCCGGGTCGAGGCTGCGCTGGTTCTTGACCTTTTGGGTGTTCTTGAGCATCTGGGACCTGCACTCCAAGGGCCGCAGCTTGTGGCTCGCCCGCCAAAGAGAGCTCCCGGTGGGCCGCCGCTGGCGCACCCGCGGGCTGCTCGCCGCCTTGTTGCTGAGCTACGGGATCGCCGTCGCCGCCGCGGCGACCGGCGTGCTCCTGCAGCTCATGACGTTGCGTCCGGCGCCCGATCAGGAAGCGCTCGACTTCATTCGCCAAAGCGCCGGCACCATCGTGGCGCTGCTCGACGCGAGCTGGCTCCCTTCGCTCCTGGAGCCCTTCGTTCAGCTCATGGCGCCCTTTCTCGCCGCCATGCCGGGCACCCCTCTCGCTCAGCAGTTCACCGCCATGCTCTTCCCTCTCGTTGTTCTGGTAGTGCACAACGAGTGGGTAGTGCGCTCGCAAGCGCAGTTCGAGGAGGCGGCGCTGGCACACGCCCGCCGCGAGGCGGCCAAGACCGGCGCGAGCTCACGCTACTGGAAGACCTCGCTGGCCAGCCGCCGGCGCGTGCCCTTCCCACTCCCTGCCGACGGTCCCGCGCAGCTCGGCATCTTGTGGAAAAACTCCTTGATGCTGACGCGCTGGCCGCTCAAGACGCTCGTCGGGGCGGGGCTGGCCGTGATCGTGATCGCCGCCGCTACGCCGGCAATCTTGCGGCTGCACCCGGCGTTCCTGTTCTCGATGTTGATGATCGGCTTCATGCTCCTGGCGATCAGCCCGCTGACCGGGGCGCAAAGCTATCGCAACGACCTGCGCGCCGACCTGCTGCGCATCGAGATGATCCGCCCGTGGCCGATCGAGGGGTGGAAGCTGTTTGCCGCGGAAGCTGCCGGGCCGGCGCTGTACGCCGCTCTCGGGGCACTGGCCGGCGCCACCCTGATCATCGCCGTCAGCTTCGTCATGACGATCACCGATCTTTCGCTGGACACAATGTCCGAGCAGGACCTGCGCATCACACCGGACGGCGCCGCCGAGGCGCTCGGCGTACCGTCGGCGCTGCTGTTGCCGTTGCTGGCGATCAGCGCCATTCCGATATCGCTGGCCTTGACCTGTCTGACGACGGCGCTTCAGAACCTCGTTGTTCTGCTGTTTCCCGGGTGGATGCAGCTCGGGGTCGGCAAACGGGCCCAAGGAGCCGCTGCCGCGGGGCAAAACATGATCGCCTTCTTCGGGCTCGCCATTGCCATGCTGTTATCGCTGCTGCCGGCGGCGATCATCATCGGCGTTCTCCTGCTGATTCAGGTATTTCTGTTTGATGTGCCGATCGTTGCCTGGGAGTTCCCACTGTTCGGCGTGATCGCCGCCGTTCCGGTGCTGGTAGCGGCGGGCCTGATAGTGCGCGCCGGTGGTCGAGTATGGGATCGTCTCGACCCGTCGCGCGAGATCCTCGAGGGGGCAGCCTGAAGCGACTTGTCCTGTTCGATATCGACGGCACCCTGTTGAGCACCGAGGGCGCCGCCGGTCGCGCTTTTTACGCCGCCATGGTCGACGTCTACGGAACCACCGGCTCGGTGGGTGAAGTCTCGTTCGCCGGCAAGACGGACCCGCAGATCGCCCACGAGTTGCTGGCCGGCGGCGGATTCGAGCGTCAGGAGGTCGAGCGCCGGCTGCCCCGCCTCTGGGAGCGCTACACCGAGCACCTCGACATGGAGCTGCGAACCGTCGACGTCCGGGTGTTCCCCGGCGTCCTCGGCCTGCTCGATTTCATCGAGAAACAAGGGGACGAAGCGTTGATCGGCCTGCTGACCGGCAATATCGACGCCGGCGCGCAGCGCAAGGTCGACGCCGCCGGGATCGGCTTCGCCCGTTTCGCCGTCGGCGCCTACGGCTCGGACTCGGAGCACCGCCGCGAGCTGCCCGCGATCGCTCTCGAACGCGCCGACGCGCTCACCGGCATCCGCTACGCGGGAGAATCGTTGGTCATCGTCGGCGACACGCCGGCCGACGTGGAGTGTGCCGCGCATCTCGGCGCGCGCACCGTGGCCGTCGCTACCGGCGTGTACGCACGTGATGAGCTGGAGACCTGCGGTCCGGACTCTCTGTTCGACACATTCGAGGACGCCGAAGCCGTGTGGGAGGCAATCGCCGGGCCGTCGAGGCGCTAGCAGGCCGTGGTGAAAGTGTGATGGGTACGGTTGCACGGCCTGCAAACGCTCTTGCCGTAGAGCGAGGTGGGTGCGCAAAATTGCCCGTAACGGGTTCACGGAGAGACAAGATATGAAATTCGGACGTATTACCGTTCTGTTGGTCATTTTCGTCGGCACCGCCGCCTTGGCCACGGCCCAAGACACGAGCGCCCCGGCGCGCGGCAACATCGGCTTGTTCGGCAGCTATGCGGCCAGCGCCGCCGATGGCCTCGACAAAGGACACGGCGGCGGCGTCTCCGGCACGTTTTTTTTCAGCGAGTTGCTGGGGATAGAGGGCGGTTACCGCCGCCTGCCGTTCGACGTCGTTGCCACCGACGAGAACGCGATCACCGGCGGCACGATGAGCTCGAACGTGATTACGCTCAACGTCGTCGTGCGCGGCGCTGCGGGCGCCATGCAGCCGTACGGGTCGGCCGGCGTGGCCTTCGTCGCCAACAGCTACACGATCGATCCGAACACCCAACTGAACCTCGACCCCGCCAACCTCATCGCCGCCGAGACCGTCGACAGCACGGTGGGCTTCAATTTCGCCGCGGGGGTCGATTTTGTCGCCGGCGAGCGCTTCGGGTTCTTCTTCGAGGGCCGCTACATCGCGGCGACCACCGATACGTCGGGTGGTCTTCGCGATCCGATCTCCGGCGTCGAGAGAGTCGCGACCGGCAGCCAAGACATCAACGCCTTCATCGTCGCCGGCGGCATCCGTATCTTTTTCTAGTGTCCTGACCACGGCCTGCTTACAGACACGCGAGTAACGAGGAGACAGCCCATGCTTTCGACAAGCCGCATCAACAGGGGGAGCACACGGCGGCCGCTCGCCGCCCCGATGGCGGGCCTTGCGGCAGTGGTCATCGCCGGCCTCGCCGTTTCCGGTGCGCCCGCGGTTGCCCTGGCGCCGACGCCGCAGACCAGTGAGTTGGTGCTCGATCTATCGGCGATACCCGGCGGCCCGGCGAAAGGCCCGGCCGACATGGACTCGCGACTCGTACAACTCGAGCAGATCGCCCGCAACGACGGACCTGCGGCGATGCGTCGGTATGCCGCCGACAACGCCATACCGCTCGACGCCGCGGGACGTCCACGGGTGCTCATACGGAGCGCCACGACGTTTGACTACGGACGCCCCGGCTCACTGCAGGACACAGCCGACGATTTCGACCCTGGCGGCTTCAACGGCGCGCAGGACGCCATGTTCGAGGCTCTACTGCGGCCGATCGGCATGCGTGTCGACGATCTCGGCGGCGACGTCGTCGGTAACGTCGCCAATATGGTCGAGGCCCACGTCCCGGTGGGCGGCCTGGCGGCCCTACGCGATTCCTCGACGATCGGCTGGATCGAGCCGTCGCTGGTGCCCCGTCGCCACGTCGTCAGCCAGGGCGTCGCGGTGATCGGTGCGCAGACGCTGCAAAATTCGACTGCGGCGTACCGACCGGACCGAGACGTCCGCGTCGGCGTTCTCGACCTCGGTTTCAAGGGTTATACGGAAATGCTGGGTACCGAGCTGCCGCCCAGCGTGACGGTGAATTCCTTCCATCCCGGCGGTATCACCGGCGTCGGCGAGCACCCGCTGGACCGGGTTCACGGCACTGCCTGCGCCGAGATCATCCACGACGTGGCCCCCGGCGCTCAGCTGTTTTTCGCCAACTTCAACACGCTGGCCGACAACGACGCGGCGGTGGATTGGTTGATCAGCCAGCAAGTCGACGTGATCTCCTATTCGATCGGCTGGACCAACGCCGGCCCCGGCGACGGCACCGGATTGGTGAACCGCGCCGTCGACCGTGCTCTCGCCGCCGGCATTCAGTGGGTCGGCTCGGCCGGCAACGAGGCCCGCGCCCACTGGCAAGGAATGTTCACCGATCCCGATACCGACAGCATCAACAGCTTCGGAGATTCGACAGCTCCGGCGCTGACAATGACCTCGCGTTCGGCACGGGCCTGGCGCGTCTGGCGCGTCTGGCCCTGGCGGACGTATTCGACGCCTCCGACCCGGTTCCCCGAACACAGGAGACGCGTC
>CBDUXW010000199.1:0-6284 GCA_965371275.1 uncultured bacterium
ATGCGGGTGCCGATGCGCATTCTCCGCCGCTCGCTCAGACCCATGCGGCTGGTTTGATAGTAACGACCGGGGTCGTGGGCACGGCTCTTGTCGCCCTCGGCACCGCCCCGTCCCAGCAGGGTATTCATGTCGAAGGTCGGTAAGGCGATGGTGTTGAGCCCGCCGAGGATGCCGCCGAGTCCGCCACGCGTCGGCACCCCCGGCACGATCACGCCGAACGTGATCGGGATGGGCATGTCGTCGCTGCGCGCCAGGTCCGGCCGTAGCGGCGACAGCAACACGAGCTCGCTATCGCCCCTCTCCTCCCACAGCGTCGGCAGCACCAGGCTCAGCAGGCCCGGGTTGGCGAACGCCGGGTCGGTGTTGCGTTCATTGCACCGGGCCAGTGGCGACAGGTCCGCGGAAAGTTCATCCTCGTAGGGAACCCGCGTGACACCGAGCTCCTCCGGTGAGTTGTCGAGGGTGCCGATGCGGCGGTCGGCGGTGATCCCCACCATCCACTCCAGGCACTCCACGGAACCGGGGGTGTAGGCGAAGATCCCCAGCGGCACCAGCGGGTCGAGGTCGGGATGCTCGATCAGCGGAATTGAAAAATCCCAGTCCACTCCTTGAACGAACACCTCTTTCTCGTACTTGTCGCCGTCGTGCCGATATGTAACCCGGAATTCCTCGTCTCCCAGGTCGTAGATGTGACGCAGCGACGTGTACGAGAGCTCGAGCGGCGCGCCGTACGCATTGACGATCAGCTCGGCTTCCACGGTGGCGATGGTGATCGCACCCGAAGCCGGTTGATTCGACAGCGAGCGCGGCGCCTCGCGCTTGTGCGTGAGCTCGAACACCAGGCGGCGTTCGTCGCCTTCTCCGTCGACACGGTCGAGTCGAATGGTCCACGCGGCCGACTCGCGCGGCTGCAACGCGTCGGGCGGACCCAACGCGTAGTGACGCTCTTCGCCGACATCGAAGCCCAGGTAGTCGCCCGCCTGTGGCGTCGAGGCAGCCGCAGCGACGCTCGAGAGCGAGGCGGCGCACAGCAGCGCCAAGGCAAGTGAGGCCAACCGGACCACTCGAATTCCCCGCATACAGACAAGGTAGACCACCGGTGGAAAGCCGCGCAAATACGAGTTCCTCGCGAACTCCGTGCTCCGCTTCAGCCGGGCCGGGAGAACTCCCGCCCCGTCACCTCACGCCCGCGACAACCCCAGGTACAGGCTGATCCCGACGTAGTAAGCAACGTACAGCAGCGACGCGGACAGCAGCCATGCAGCAGGCTCCGGATACTGGATGAGCATGGCGATGCACGCCACTCCCCAGGCCGCCGTCGCCACGAGGGTGAGACCGCGCAGCCGCTCCATACGCGACGGATAGATCCACTTGATCGGCACGAACACCAACACGACGAAGGACAGCACGATGACCAGGTTCATCCATCGATCGAGGCCGCCGAGGACGAGATAAAAGGCCAGCACGTTCCAATACGACGGAAAGCCGCGGAAGAAATGATCGCTCGTCTTCGCGTCGATCTGGCAAAACTGATACGCAGACGCCAGACAGATGAGCACGCTGGCCGCCAGAGCCCAGGAGGGCGGCAGCAACCGCACTTCGTGGATAAGCACCGCGGGCACGAAGACGTAGTTGAGATAGTCAACAACATTGTCGAGGAGGGTGCCGTCGAATTGCGGCAACGTTTCTTTGACCTGCGCCCATCGGGCCAGCATGCCGTCGAATGAATCAACCGCGACGGCGGCAGTCATGAACGCGAACGCCGGCCGGTACTCACCGCGCGCGATGCTGAGAATCGCCAGCAATCCCCAGAGCACGCCGCTGGCCGTGAAACCGTGCACGGCCCAGGCCGCTGCACGGCTGCGAGCCGATGGCCTCGTCAGGTTGGTGTCGCTGTATGTCATGGCTGCCGCTTCTTTCACGACGGCGCGATGCGCGACGGCGACACCATGGTATTCGAAGGCGAGCCTTACTCGGGCCGCAGGGCAACCAAGGGATCTACGCCGGCTGCTCGGCGCGCCGGGACGATGCAGGCAACGATCGCCGTCGCCAACAACAGCACGATCGCGACGGCAAACGTCATCGGGTCGTTGGGGCTGACCTCGTACATGAACATTCCCAACACGCGCGTCGTCCCGAAAGCAGCAAGCAGCCCGAGCCCGAGGCCCAGGATCGTCTGCACCAAAGCGCCGCGCGCCACCAGCTTCAGAACTCCGCCGCTCGGCGCGCCGAGCGCCATGCGAATGCCGATTTCCTGGCGACGGCTACCGACGGCGAAGGCCATCACCGAGTAGATCCCCAGGCACGAGAGAAACAGCGCCATGGTACCGAGCAACACAAACAACGTCGAGATGATGCGCCACCCGATCGTGCGTTCGTCGATGACATGTTGCAGGGGCATGATGTTGAACAATGGCAGGTTCGCATCGGCCCTCTGCACTTCCCGCCGCAGCGCCGCCGACAGCGCCTCCGGATCCATCGATGACTTCACCATGAGGCCCATGCCGCGTAACGGTTCGAGCTTGTACGGCGTGTAAACAACCGGATCGTTATCGTCCATGACGTCCACGGGCAAGCTCTGCTTGATGTCCGGGATGACACCGATCACGCGCATCCACCGGGTCTCGGTTTCGCCGACCCAGCGCAGCCGTTTGCCGATCGGATCCTCGTCGGGCCAGAACGTCCCGGCCAGCCGCTGCTCCACGACGACCACTGGATCGCCCTCGAGCCCATCGGTGTTGTCGAACAGGCGTCCGCGTATCGGTCGTACGTCGGCCATCTCGAAGTAGCTCGGGCTGACGATCACCTGCTGCAGGGTGTGAACGGCATTGCCGTCGGCCACCTCGAAGCCCTCGATCTCCGCAGCGACGTCGAAGCCGCCGTCGGAGGGGAACCTCGAGGCCAGCGCTACCGACTGAACGCTCGGCAGCGAGCGCAGTCGTACATCGAGCTCGTCGTGAAAGACGATGATGTTCGCGCGGTCCGGGTAGCCGTCCTCGGTGAGGGACAAGCGCATGGTGAGCACATCGTCGGGAGCGATCGCCCACTCGACGTCGAGGATGTTCATCGTGCTGTGGATCATCACACCGGCACCGGCCAGCAACACCAGGGCCAGGGCGAGCTGGACGACGACGAGCGTTCCGGTGAGCCTTCGCGTTCCGGATGCGCTCGACGTTCGCCCGCCGTCCTTCAATCCCTCGCTGACACTGCCGCGGGTGGTATGCAACGCCGGTACCAGGCCGAAGATCACGCTTGTCCCCACCGACAGGATGGCGATGTATGCATACACGGTCGGGCGCACCGAGAAGTCCCACCAGATGGGAGGATCGGCGTGGGCAACCGCCGCGTGGAGGGCGTTAGCCCCGGCGTACGCGATGGCCGACGCAGCGACACCGCCGATCAGGCTCAGCAACAAGCTCTCGATCAACAGCTGACGCACGACACGCCAGCGGCTGGCGCCTAGAGCCGAGCGAATCACGATTTCACGGCCGCGCTTGACCGAACGCGAGATCAGCAAGTTGGCAACGTTGGCGCAGGCAATCAGCAGCAGGAATCCGACCGCCCCCATCATGATCCAGGCAATCGTTACGTTGCCGGTATCGCCGAAGTAGTCGGCATAGGTTTCGACACGGACACTGACACCTTCGTTGCTTTCAGGGTGCTCCGCCTCCAGCGCGGCGGCGAGCTGCTTGAGCTCGTTATCGGCGGTCAACCGGTCGGCGCCGTCGTTCAACCGCCCGACAACGGTGTAGAAGCGCTGGTCGCGGTTACTCTCTCGCTCCTCAGTCCGGACAAGCGGGGCCCAGATATCGGGACCGAACGGCGTTTGCTCCAGCACCGCCGGCAAGACACCGACGATCGTTGCCGGCGTGCCGTTGATCTGAATCGTGCGGCCGAGAACGGCGGGATCAGCACCATAGCGGTTTTGCCAGGTACCGTGCCCCAGCAGGGTCACAGCCTCGGCCTCGGGCTCGGCATCGGTCGGCTCGAAACGGCGACCAAGCGCCGGTTCAATACGCAGCACGTCAAACATTGACGGCGTGACCCGCGTCCCGACGAGACGCTCGGGTGTGCCGGCGCGGTCGGTGATTGTCATGCTGACGCCGGCATAGGCGGCCAGCGAGTCGAACGAGCGGCTGGTCGCCCTGAAGTACTGGAAGTCGGGGTACGAGATCCTGATGAAGTCCTGGTTCTGCGAGAAGTTGCTGCCGCTGGCGAACAGAATGTCTGCCGGTTGCTCGACCGGAATATCGTTGAGCACGATGGTGTTCAGCAGCGAGAAAATCGCCCCGTTGAAACCCATGCCCACTGCCAGCGTTATGAGGATGACCGCGGTCACGCCGGGAGTCCTCGCCAACATCCGAAGGCCGAAGCGCACGTCTTGCATCCAGTTCGTCATCGTCAACTCCCGTTCGTTATTGGGGGATTCGTTGTTTCTCCAAACTCTCGGGTGCAGTGCGCCCGTTGCCTGACGCCAGTACCAGCGACCGGCGCGACGGACGCCGAAGGGCGAGCGGGCGTAGTCGCGGAACTTCTCGTCCAACGCATCGATAGCCCCGTCGCGCTCGTCACGCGGTAACAGCAGGCGCAGCAGCGCCCGCGCCAGGCGCGGCGGCCGGGGCGCTGCAGGATCAGTGTGATTCCCCGGTCGGCTCACTTGACCTCCAACTCCAGCCCATCCCAAAGCTGAGCGAACACGTCACGGGACTGCTCGAGAGCGGCGCGCCCTCTGTCGGAAAGCTCGAAGTAGCGCTTGGCACGGCCGCCGCGCGTCGGCGACGGCTCACCCATCCACGAAGAAACCAGGCCCTTCTTCTCGAGCCGCGACAGGGTGACGTAGACGGCCGGAATGGACACCGATTTGCCCGTGGTTTGCAGGATCTCGTCGTGGATCGAAACCGCGTAGGCGCCCTTCCCGACCCGTGCCATGGCCAGCAGGACGACCTGCTCGAACTCACCGAGGAACTTTCTACCCACAAGACTCTCCGTGTTGCTGACAACTTTCGGGACCATTTCCCTAACAACTTGAAGTAAATACGCCTGCCCCGGCCGGGAGTTTCAATAAAAAGTCGGCGCGCACCTCGCCTGGCTACCGCGTTACCATCGATGGCGACGCCGGGCGAGGGACACGTCCCGGCACGATCAGACGCTACGGAGCGCTCGCTTGTCCGGTTCCTCGCTTCCTACAGCTACGCTCACCAAGGCCGGCCGCCGCATGATCCACGGCCTGCACCGGCGCAAGCAACGGCAGCGCGAGGGGCTGTTTCTCGTCGAAGGCATCCGGGCCAGCGCGGAGGCGGTAGCCACGCGTGCTGATACCGCGTTCGCGGTCTGTTCCCCGCGACTGCTGGAGTTGGAGGGCGGCGCTGCGCGCCTCGCGTCGATCCGTGCCGCGGGCATCGAGGTGTTTGTTGTCGAGGACACGGAAATGAACGACCTCGCCGACACCACGACACCACAGGGAATCTTGCTGGTTTGCCGGCAGGCCGGCGCTCGGCTCGAGGACATCGACACTCCTTCCCCGCCGGCCGGCGTACTGATCGCCGATGCGATTCAGGATCCGGGCAATCTGGGGACGATGATCCGCTCGGCGGCGGCCTTCGACCTCGGCGCCGTGGTGGCGCTCGACGGCACCGTCGACCCGTTCAACGCCAAGGTCGTGCGCGGCACCGCCGGCGCCTGCTTCCGGATTCCGATCGTGCAAGCGGATTGGGGAGCCGTCCACGAATGGACCACAACGACAGACCGGCGACTCCTCATCGCCGATACCACCGGCGACGATCCTGCGACGGTTGAGCTCACCGGCGCCTGGGCGCTCGTTGTCGGTAACGAAGCTGCCGGCGTGCGACCCGCCATTCGCAGGCTCTCCGCAGATCGCCTGGGGATCTCCATGCGCGGCTCCGTGGAATCGCTGAACGCCGGCGTCGCCGCGTCCATCCTGCTGTACGCCATGACCCGCAAGAGCGACGCTGCCTCGTGATCCGATGGCTGCCTCTGGCCTGCCGATCGAGGCCTGAGTCAATACCGACGCAACGAGGCAAGCGCCGACCGTAGCGGCCAGCGAATCCATTGTGATCTTGGGGACCCACGGTTATGGTTTGGTGCCTTATCTCCCCATTATCGCGGGACCCGCCTGCGGGTCAGTCGCGCGCCGTATTGTGCCCAGCCGTACACCCATATCGGGAGGAATCACACAATGGCATCTACTCGTTTCGTCCGTACTCTCAGCAGCTCGCCGATCCACCGCCTGCTGGGCCCCGCGTTCGTCGTGGCGTTGTGTCTGG
>CBDUXW010000200.1:0-6263 GCA_965371275.1 uncultured bacterium
AGCGTGGTGCCGTCGCGGGTGAGCTGCTCGGCGCCGGCGAGCACCGTCGGCACGGCCGAGATCTCCTCGACCGAAAGATCGGTGGTCAGCTTGGCGAGGCCGAAGTCGAGGATCTTCGTGCGGCCCGCCGCGGTGACGAAGATATTCGCGGCCTTGAGGTCGCGATGCAGCACGCCCGACTCGTGGGCCTCGGACAGCGCGTCGGCAACCTGGGCGGCGATGTCGAGGAGCTTGCCGGTTTCGAGCGGCTCACCGCCGATGAATTCCTTGAGCGTGGTGCCGTCGAGCGCTTCCATCACCAGGAACGGCTGGCCTTCATGGTCGCCGATGTCGTACAGCGTGCAGATGCCGGGGTGGTTGAGCGCCGACGTGGCCCGCGCCTCCTGTTCGAAGCGCGCCAGGCGGGCGGCGTCGTCGGTCATCGCCGCCGGCAGCACCTTGATGGCGACCTTGCGGCCGAGGCGCGTGTCCTCCGCCAGATACACCTCGCCCATGCCGCCCGAGCCGAGCGCCGACACGATCTTGTATGGCCCCAGGGTTTCGCCGATCATCGCGGCGTGGAATTTAACCGGACAGCCGCGCCGTTACAAAGTTCGATTCGCCTTCGGCGGCGAGATTTGCCGTAGGCTCGCCCGCGGAGGGGCTTCAGCGAGCGCCGACAATGGCGATGCGGGTTCCGTCGGCGTTCACCGCGAGGCGCGTGATATCGCTCACGCCGTTGACCTCGAGATCGGCGATCTCGACCCACTCCTCGCCCGGTCGTGCCTGAAACAGCTTCGAGCCGGCGCCCATCAGGAGCCTGCCGTCGGGCGTCCAGGCGTAGTCTTCGTGTCCCGCCGGCGTCTGTATCAGTCGCGTGTATTGGACGCCGGAGGTCTCGATGCCCGGGCCGAAGTCGATGACCTCGATCCACCAGTTGTCGTCGTCGATCTTGCGCACGAAGCTGACAGCGCGGCGGCCGGGCACCTTGTGCAGCGAGCGCCCCGGATTCTCGGCGATGACGTGGGCGTCCCCGGTGCGCAGGTCGCCGACCTGTAACGTGTCCGGGTTGCCGTCGCCGCCGAGCACGAACATCACGACGATGTTGTCGTCCGCCCAGGCGTGGTAACCGACCGGTTGCACGTCATCGAGAATGCCGCCGTGGCTGGCGCCATCGGCGCCGTAGCGCCACAACGCTTGCACGCCGGGGCCTTCGTGGATGCTCGAAAAACCCGCGCCCGTCGGCAACGGCGTGGCCGAGTACTCGCTCGAGATCGTTCGTGTTACCTGCCGCGTCGTGCCGCTGTCGACGTCGTAGCGGTAAATGTCGGTCTGACTGGCATCGCGCGCGGAGGTGTACAGCATCGTGCCGTCCGGTGCGAAGGCGGGTTGGTTGTCGTAGCCGTCGCGGTCGGTGAGGTTGACCACGTCGGTCACCGACGCGACCCCGGCGACGGTTTCGAGCGTGCCGAGGTAGATGTCGGTGGACGGGGCCGCCGCGGCGGTCGGCGTGTAGGCCTGTTGTGCCAGCAGTGCCGTGACGGCGAGGACTATGAAGGTTCGCATGGTTACAGATCTCCCCGCCGTACCTGTTCGACGGCGTAGGCGCAGGCGCGCGTCGTAAGGGCCATGTAAGTGAGCGACGGGTTCTGGCAGGCCGACGACGCCATCGAGGCGCCGTCGGTGACGAACAAGTTGGGAATGTCGTGGCTCTGGTTGAAGCCGTTGAGCACCGACGTGCGGGGGTCGCGACCCATGCGCGCCGTCCCCATCTCGTGAATGGTGAGGCCCGGCGGCGGCATCGTGTCGTCGGTGGTCAGCTCGGTCACCGTGCCGCCGGCGGCCTCGAGCATTTCAGCGGCTTGAATGGCACCGTCCAACATCATGGCGCGCTCGTTGTCGCTCCATTCCATATGCATCTTGAGCACCGGAATGCCCCAGGCGTCGACGACTTCAGGGTCGAGCTCGATGAAGTTCTCGTAGCGCGGCAGGCATTCGCCGAAGGCGCCCAGCCCCATGGTCCATTGGCCGGGCTCGGCCATGTCTTGCTTGAACTCGGCGCCCAGGCCGCCGCCCGTGATGCCGCGCTGCCAGCCCTCGCGGCGCGCCGAGCCTTGATAGCCGTAGCCGCGCAAGAAGTCGGGATGTTGGTCGTTGACATTGCGGAAGCGGGCCACGTACACGCCGTTGGGTCGGCGGCCGAAGGTCGTGTTGTTGTCCCAGCCGTCGAAGGTGGCGCGCGCCCCGGTGTTCATGGCGTGGTCCATCAAGTAGTGGCCGAGCGCGCCGGAAGAATTTGCCAGCCCGTCGCTGTATTCCTCGTTGGCGGAGTTCAGCAGGATGCGGGTCGATTCGAGCGCCGAGGCGCACAGAAAGACCAGCCGTCCGGAAAACTCGATAGTTTCCCCGCTCTCGCGGTTGATCACCAGCGCTCCGGTGGCGCGACCGTCTTCGTACAGGATGCTGCGCACCACACTGTTGGGCCGTAGCGTCATGAGGCCGGTGGCGGCGGCAACCGGCAGAGTGGCGTTGAGGCTCGAAAAATACGAACGCGTGATGCAACCGCGCTCACACGGGCCGCAATAGTGGCAGGCGGAGCGGCCGTTGTGGCGCTGCGTCAGCACGGCGGTGCGGCCGATCGTCATCGTGCGCTCGCCGCCCCACGCCGAGGCGATCGATTCGCGGACGTGCGCCTCGACACAGGTCATCTCCATGGGCGGCAGGAAGTTGCCGTCGGGCAGTTGCGGCAATCCCTCCGCCTGGCCGCTGATGCCGGCGAAGCTCTCGGCGTAGTCGTACCAGGGCTCCAGATCGGCGTAGCGAATCGGCCAATCGGTGCCGAAGCCGTCCTTGGCGTTGGCCTCGAAGTCGAGATCGGACAAGCGGTACGACTGCCGCGCCCACGTGATCGACTTGCCGCCCACTTGGCGGCCGCGGATCCACAGAAACGGCTTGTCCTCGGCGGTGGTGTACGGGTTTTCGACGTCGTTGACGAAGAACTTCTCGGCGACCTCGTCGCAGGCGTAGCATTCCTTCTGGATCGCTTGCGTGCGGCTCTGGCGGCGACGGTCGCGCAGGCCGCGGAAGTGCATCTCCCACACCGGAATGTGCTCGCCGTAATCGCGCTGGGGCACGATCATCGGACCCGCTTCGAGCACCAGCACGTTCATGCCGGCCGTGGTGAGCTCCTTCGCGGCCCACCCCCCGGTGATGCCGGTGCCGACGATGATCGCGTCATAGGTTTGCTGGGCCACGGCTAGTCGCCCTCGATCTCGGCGCAACCGTCCCAGCGCCCGGGAATCACGGAGTAGCCGGTTTGTTTCATGCCGGTTTCGCTCGTGAAATAGCCGGTCATCACGAATCTCTTGCAGTGATAGAAGAACTGATCTGCAGGATCCGGTGGCAGATCGCGGGTCATGGCCGGCACGCGCCCGTCGCGCACCGCGGCGCGAATTCGTGCAATGCGGCGCTCCTCCCAGGCTTCACGGCCTTGTTCCGCCGTCACCACCCCGGCGTCGAGATCGGCGACGATCGCCGTTTGCTGCGCTGCCGTGCATCCGGTGAACGGGTTGCCGTGCGCCTCGTGAGCTTGCCGGTCGACGTCGTCGAGGCCGGCGATAAAGGCGGCGCGTGCCGCGTCGGTTGTCCAATCCGCGAGCAGAAGGTCCACGAACTCGCCGACGCGCAGCGATGTGGCGCCCGGCGTGTCGGTTTCCGGGAGGATGATCTCGGCGATCACGTTGAGCGTTACGCCCTGAGCGGTGCTCAACGTTCGCAACGATCCCGCGGCGGCCGGCATGGCGGCGCGCACGCGGCGCCCGATCTCCGGCATCTCGCCCGCAGAGGCGCCGGGCAGCAAGGGCAGGGCGGCGGTCGCGGCGATGCCGCGCAACGCCTCGCGGCGGCTGAGGGTGGGTCGCTTGTCCGGTTCGCCGCTCATGGTGGCGTATGGATAACACAAGCGGTGCCGGCTCGTCAGGTCACTCCGATTCCGAAGCCGGCGACGATAGTTGTGTCACGGGCGCGACGGGCTGCGGGGCGGCGACGGGCTCCGGAGGTACGCCGGGCGCCGCGGCCGCGATCTGTTCAATCCTTTCGTGGAGCGACGCGAACAGCTTGTCGATTTGCTTCGTGTGCTCGTTTGCCAGGTTCACGACCATCGCCGCGAGGCGCAGCCACAGCGGGTCGAGCATGATGTCGATCTTGTACGCCAACCGGGTCCCGTTCTCCACCGGAACGAGCGTCCACGAGGCGTAGCCGCTGCAGGCGCCGTCGGAATAGCGCATCTCGATGAGCGCGTTCTCTTCGAGCTCGGTGACGGTAGCCGTCCAGCGGGCGAAGGCGCCGTTGCCGAGCCTCAACTGCGTTCCCGGCGCCGTCGGCAGGGGGCCGATGGCCTGCACATGGAGATCCCTCGGCCACCACTCCGGATACGAACCGAAGTCGCACAGCGTGGTGTAAATCAACTCAGGGGGAAAGGGGAGCACAGTGGCGTCGTATGCGGTGAGGCGTTTCATGGTGATGCGGTTGCACCGTGACTATCGAGGACCCCCCGCGGAAAAGGGGCTAGATGGTTGACAAACAGAGTTAAATCAGATACTAAGATCTTCTTACCGTTTATTCTGCACGAGATCGCGCTGAGAAGATAGCTAACTGCGGCTCGCACAGGGGACCCGGGAACATCAGGTGAGCCTAGCCCGCGACGCAACGGACGCAAACCACACCGCGAATCTGAGCCTTGCGGACGGCTCACGGGTTGCGGTAATCGGCGGCGGACCCGCGGGCTCTTTCTTTAGCTACTTCCTGCTCGAGATGTGTGAGCGCCTCGGTCTCGACGTCGCCGTCGACGTCTACGAGCCGCGCGACTTCTCGCGTCCGGCGCCGATCGGCTGCAACATGTGCGGCGGCATCATCTCGGAAACACTCGTGCAAAATCTCGCCGCCGAGGGGGTCCTCCTGCCCGAGGGCGTGGTGCAGCGGGGCATCGACTCGTATGTGCTCCACATGGACGTCGGCAGCGTGCGCATCGCGACGCCGCTCGACGAGATGCGCATCGGGGCGGTGTATCGGGGGCCGGGGCCTCGCGACATCAAGGAGCACAAGTGGACGAGCTTCGACGGGCACTTGCAGGCGCTTGCCGGCGACAGGGGGGCGCGAATCATCCACGATCGTGTGTCCGACGTTTCCTGGTCAGACGGCCGCCCGCGGCTGCACACCAAGGGTGACGCGGCGAACACCTACGACCTGATGGTCGTTGCCGTCGGCGTCAACTCCGCCGCGCTCAAGCTGTTCGAGAAGCTGCACCTCGGGTACACGCGTCCGGCGGCCACCAAGACGCTGATCCGCGAGTACTACCTGGGCGAAGACGTGATCAACGAGTCGGTGGGGAGCTCGATGCACGTGTTCCTGTTGAACATCCCGCGCATCGAGTTCGCGGCCATCATTCCAAAGGGCGACTACGTGACGATGTGCCTTCTCGGTGAGGACATCGACAAGGAGCTCGTCGAGAGGTTCGTGAACGCTCCCGAGGTCAGGCGCTGCATGCCGGCCGGTTGGGCGCCCGACGAGCGCTCGTGCCAGTGCCAGCCCCACATCAACGTCGGCAAGGTGGGCAAGCCCTACGCCGAACGGGTGGTGTTCATCGGCGATTGCGGCGTGACGCGGCTGTACAAGGACGGCATCGGCGCCGCCTACCGCACCGCCAAAGCTGCCGCGCGCACGGCGGTCTTCGAGGGCATTTCCGAGCAGGCTTTCCGGCGCCACTACCTGCCGGCGTGCCGACGCATCGGCAACGACAACCTGATCGGCAAGTTCACGTTCGCCTTCTCGGGGCTCATTCAGAAACACCGCTTCGCCCGCCGCGCCGTGCTGCGAATGACCCGGCGCGAGCAGGGCAAGCAAGGGCATCAGCGACGTATGAGTGGGGTGCTGTGGGACATGTTCTCCGGCAGCGCTCCCTATTCCGACATCTTCCTCAGGACCCTGCACCCGGCGTTCCTGGGCAGACTGACCGCCTCGTTGGCGGCGTCTTTGGTTCATGTCGGCAACGGCCGGTCGTCGTCGGCGTCGGTAGACCATCGGGAGGTTGCACCATGAGACGCTCCGAGCTCGGCAAGCGCTACGAAGATGGCGAGATCCTGATGCGTCAGGGCGCCAGGGCTGGGACGCGACAGGATTACCAGGAGTATCTGCGGCAATCGGCACCGCGGGAAGCTGAGACGTTGGCGGACCTGATCGAGCTGACCTCGGTCATCGGGAAGTTACCGGATGGAATCCCCAACACG
>CBDUXW010000201.1:0-6252 GCA_965371275.1 uncultured bacterium
GCCATCCACAATGGTCGCCGAACCGCTGCCGACGATCTCCAGCGTATCGTCGGGCGCCACAAACGCCGCCGTGTCCTCGTCCAGGCCGAGACCTATCGACGAGGGGTTGTAGGCGATCGCCGTGAGCAACCGACCAAGCCTGTCGCGCTGGCGAAAGTGCTGATCGATGATCAACTCGGCCACCAAGCCCAGGCCCGGGGTGAGCGCCACCATGTGGGTGCGCGGCGTCGCTCCTTCGTCGCCGAAGGCGATCATGTGCTCGGACATGAAACTGGCCCCGGCCGAGCTGCCGGCCACGTGGAGCCCCTCGGCGAACCGCCGTTGCAGCACGCGCGCCGCCGGCGTGCCGCCGAGAACACGCGACAGCCGCAGCTGCTTGCCGCCGGTCATGAACACGCCGTCGGCCGACTCGAGGAACTCGATCCACTCCCGGCGCTCGCTGTCGCGGCGATGCTCGAACTCGAGTACTCGAGTGACGTCGGCACCGAGGTCACGGAAGGCTTGCGCGTAGCGCTCCCCGGTTCGGGGGTCGCGCGAGGCGGTGGGGATCACGGCGATGTGCGGCTTGTTGCCGCACAGATCCACGAAGCGCCGCAGGATCACCGGGTCGCGGCGCTTGCGCACCTTGCCGCCGATGGGAATCAAGTAGCCGCGCGTCGCCGCCGGCGCGTCTACCAGCAGCTCAACGCTGCCGGGCTGGCTCGTCATCGAGGTCCTCACTCCTGCGACGTCGCTGCGGACGTCGCTTCGAAAGTTCCGTGGCGCACCAGGTCTCCGTCGGTCACGTGCCATGCGCCGCGTGCCATCACGTCGGTCACGACGCCCTCGGCGTCGAGCGCTACCAGGTCGGCGTCGGCACCGACCTCGATGCGTCCCTTCGAGCGCAACCGCAAGAGGTCGGCGACGTTTGAGGTGAATACCGGCAGCACGCGCTCCAGCGCCTGCCCCTCGCGCAGCAAGGCCGCGAGACAGTCGGCCATCGAAGACGGTCTCGCTACCTCCATCCCGGTCGGGCTGCCCTGCTCGTCGAACGTCGGCAAACAGCCGCCGCCGTCGGAGCTCACCGTGATGCGCTCGGCGGGTAGGCCTTCATCGAGATATCGAACTATTGCGTCTTCCGCGCGCAACGCATCGTCCATGTCATGCACGGGGAACGATGTCACGTCGATGGTACAACCGCGATCGGCCAGGGCCAGTGCCTCTTCGAAGAGCGCGGCGCGCCGGTTGACGTGGGTCGGGTGATACACGCGAGCCGGAATCTCGGCCCTGTCCAGCGCTTCGCGCACCAGCGACAGCCCCCGCGAACCGTCGCCCATGTGCAGGTGAACCGTTCCCGCCTTGCCGGTCATCAAGCCGGCGACGTGAGCCTCCGAGGCGACGCGCAGCAGCTCGCTGAGCGTCGGCTGACTCGAACGGTGGTCCGACAGGGCCAGCTCGCCGGCGCCGATGATGACGTCGATGTGGGTGATATCGCCGCTCACGCTGCCGGTCAACGTCACGGGCGGAAAATGATAGCCGCCGGTGTAGCAAAAGGCCGTGATGCCCTCTTCGTTGAGCCCGCGGACGGTCGCGATCAGATCGGCGGTCGATCGTGTGACGTCGTCGGTGCCCAATAGCCCGACGACAGTGGTGGCGCCGCCTCGGGTAAAGCGGCTCAGCCCGACACGCGGCACGCGGAATCGCGCTCCCCCGGTTTCGCCGCCGCCGCCCGTGGTATGGACGTGGCAGTCGATGAGGCCGGGGATCAACCGCTTGCCGCTGAGGTCGCGTTCTTCGACCTCGAGAGCCGCGGGCAACGAGCCCAAGTCGGCGCCGATCCACTCGATCGTGCCGTTCGCCACCAGCACGTCGAGCGCACCGAGAGGCTGCGGCGCGAAGCATTCGGCGTTGCGTAGAATTTGCATCAAGGTGATGTCAGTCGAGAAAGCGAAGCGCCCCGAGCCACAGAATCGGGTGGCGGAGGATGACTCGCGGGAGAGTCGTGCCAACGCTACGCGGCGGTTGCGGCCTGCTCCATCAGGGTCCGAATGCCGCACGAAAGGCAGCCCTATTTTGCCATGGGAACGCCAACCCCGCAGCCGTTTGCCGGCCATCCGGGGATCGCCGAACCGATCTTGCGTCCGCTGTCGCGGAGGACCCTCAGTCCTGTCGCAACGCCAACACGGGATCGACCTTGGTGGCGCGCGCGGCGGGCAGATAGCACGCGACAACCGCGATCGAGCCGAGAAACAGGGCGGTGCCGGCAATGGTGATGGGATCCATCGGCTCGATGCCGTACAGCAGCGTGCCGAGGAAGCGGGTGACCGCGGCTGCCAGTGCGATCCCCAGAGCTATGCCGCCGATCACCAGAACCAGGCCTTGCCGCAACACAAGGCCGACAACGTTCGATGCCTTGGCGCCGAGCGCCATGCGCACGCCGATCTCGCGCGTCCGGCGGGCGATCGAGAAGGCCAGCACGCCGTACAATCCGAACGCGGCCAGCGCCATGCCGAGCACACTGAACAGGCCCAGGAGCCACGCGGTCACCCGCGTCTCGAAATACGCCTCGTCGACCTTGTCCTGCAGCGTCTTGAGCGCGTAGACGGGCAAATTCGAATCGATCTCGTCGATGGCGTTGCGCACCGCGGCGAACATCGACTCGGGCTCGACGGTCGTACGCACGACGATGCTGATGTTCGAACGGAAGAGCTGGCGCAGCGGCAAGTACACGTAGGGTTGCGTCTCCCCGCGCAGGCCGCGGTACTTTCCGTCGACCGCGATGCCGACCACTTCGGCTGCCGGCATGTTGCCCGCGTTGATGGCGAGATGTTTGCCCAACGGGTTCTCGCCCGGCCAATAGGTGTCAGCGAACGTTCGATTGACGATCGCCACGGGGCCCGAAGTGACAGTGTCGGCAGCGTTGAAGGCTCTGCCGCGAACGATCGATATGCCGACCGCCTGGAAATAGCCGACGTCGACGTTGTTCTGGTCGATCTCCGGGGTCCGTTCGTCGCGCCCTTCGACCACGATGCTGCCCCGGGTGCCGGATCGATCTACCGGCACAGCGCGGCCGAAGCCCACCACTTCGACCCCGGGAACTGCCTCCAGACGCTCCTTGATCACGGCGTACAGGAGCCTTGCCTGATCGTCGTCGTAACCGGCGAGCGACGCGTCGGTCTGCATCACCAGCGCCCCTTCGGGCTCGGAACCGGGATCGATTGCCGCCAGCCCGACGACGCTGCGAACCAACAACCCGGCGCCCACCAGCAGGCCGAACGACAACGCCACTTGCACCACCACGAGGCCGTTCTGGGCGGTGAGCCCGAAGACCCGACCGCGGCTTCGCAGCGAGCCCGAAGTCCCGTCGTCCTTCAGCGCGCCGACCACATCCGACCTGGAGGCACGCAGTGCCGGTACCAGGCCGAAGATGACGCCGGTGATCAGCGACAGGCCGGCGGTGAACGCGAGCACGGTCGGGTCGACGCCCACTTCGATCTGCAGGGCCCTGTTGCTGACGCCTTGCAAATAGGTAATCAAGAATGCCAACCCGTACATCGCCACGCCGACACCCACGAATCCGGCGACCGTTGCCAGAAGAACGCTCTCGGTGAGCAGCTGGCGGATGAGCATCCCGCGGCTGGCACCCATTGCCAAGCGCACGCCGATCTCTCGATTGCGGGCCGCGGCCCGGGCGAGCAAGAGATTGGCAACGTTGGCGCAGGCAATGAGCAACAGCAGGCCCACCACCACCATGACGGCGAGCAGCGGCGTGGTCAGATTGCTCAGAACACCGTAATGCCCCCGCGCACCGGGCATCAGCACCATGCCCCGCCGCCCCTGATTGCTTTCCGGGTACTCCTGCTCGAGGCTCGCCATGATGGCTTCGAGCTCGTCACGCGCCTGCCCCGGCTCGACGCCAGGCCGCAGGCGGCCGACCAGGTAGAGCCAGCTCGATCTCCGCTCCTCGAGATCGAGGAACCGTACGAAGGTAGGCGGAATCGTTTCGTAGTACATCATCAAGGGAACGAAGAACTGCGGGGTCAATCCCGGGCGGGTGCCCGTGAATCCTTCGGCAGAGACGCCGATGACGGTAAACGGATGACCGTTGATCGTGACCTTGCGGCCGGCGATGTCGCGGTCCGCCGCGAAGCGACTCTGCCAATAACCGTGGCTGACGACGACCACGGGATGAGTGCCGAGCGTCGCGTATTCCTCCGCGATAAACGTCCGGCCCGCCACGGCGTCGACGCCGAGCAAATCGAAGTAGTTGCCGCTGACCTGCAACCCTTGGGCGCGCTCGGCAGCCCCATCGACGGCGAAGCTCACTGTCGCAAATGAGTAGCCGGCCAGATCGAGGAGGCGAGCCCGCGCCTGGTAGTCGACGAAGTCCGGATACGCCCAGTTGTGGTTGTAGCGACCTTCGTCGCGCTGCTCCAAGGGGACGACGAGCTCGTGCGGCGCCTCGACCGGCATGGAGCGAATCAAGACCGCGTCGACGAGGCTGAACACGGCGCTGTTGGCGCCGATGCCCAACGCCAGCGAGAGAACGGCAATGGAAGTAAATAGCGGTCGCGATACCAGCATGCGTACTGCGAGTCGAACATCTTGAAGCGTTTGATCCATGAATCCCGCCTTCGGGGAGCGGGGTGGCTTGGGTTCGGATCGGTCAGGGCGCGGCGCCGGAGAGCCGGAGAAGCGCATCCGGAGGCCGGTGCGCACCAAGTCGAACAACGTGCCGCCGGCGTAGCGCAGCCCCGCCGCCAATCCGAACTCGCGACGCTCGGCACTCCACCTTTGCAGCACGACTTCGGCGAGCTCCTCGCCGTGAACCAGTCGGAAGCTGCGTGGGTATGTCGCCTGTGACAGGCGCACGATGGCGCGGGCGAGCATGATCTACGAGGGCCTCGGCTGCTTGATGAGCTTGGCGGCACGCAAATCGTCGACCAGCTCCCCGAGACGCGACGCCTCGGCGCCGACAACGTCCCTGCCGAAGTGCGTGATCTTGTACGTACGGCGGCGCGAATCCCCGTCGCCGTCGGCTTGCTCAATCAAGCCGCGGCGCGCCAACGAGTCGATGGACTCGTACAAGGAGCCCGCCTTGATCGACACGCGGCCGCGACCGAGCTCCTCAACCTCTCTCAGCAATCCGTAGCCGTGGCACTCCTTCGCCGACAAAGCCCAGAGGATCAGGAACACTCTGGGGGTCAGAGGCAACAGATCTTCCGGCTCTCGAGTACTCGTCATGGTCGCACCTCTAGTCAGGTTTCCTTTATTCAGGTTTCCTGAATAGTGAGAGACTGGTCGCCCCCTGTCAACTGCGGGATCAACATGCAGCATCGAAGGGGGAGCTTCGAGCGGATGGTGGCGATGGTTTGGGGCGGCCTGCCATGCTGAAGCGGTCGCAACGGCGTGGAGAGCGGCGCCGCGAGCCTGTTGTACTCTCAGCTCATGTGTGGTCGATTCACACTCACCAGCCCGGTCGACGAGCTCTCCGGCTATTTCAAGTTTCTGACGGACGCCGAACTCGACCCCCGCTACAACATTGCGCCGACACAAACGATCGTCGCGGTGCGCGTCGCGGAAGACGGCGCCCGCCGGCTCGCCGCGTTGCGCTGGGGTCTGATTCCGCATTGGGCCAAGGACCCGGCGATCGGCAATCGCATGATCAACGCCCGCGCCGAGACGGTGGCGCAAAAGTCGGCGTACCGGGAACCGTTCGCCCGCCGCCGCTGCCTGGTTCCGGCCGATGGGTTCTACGAGTGGCAGAAGGTGAAAGGCGGCCCCAAACAGCCGTATTTCATGTCGATGGCCGACGGCAAACCCTTCGCGTTCGCCGGGCTCTGGGATCGCTGGCGGCCGCGCGCCGAACAGCTCGACGAGCTCACGCCGGCGGCACGCGCAACCATGCTGCTGAACGAGGAAGGTCACGTCGAGTCGTGCTCGTTTCTGACCACCGAACCCAACGAGCTGCTGGCGCCGATCCACAACCGCATGCCGGTCATCGTGCCGCCGGAGCTGTGGGACACGTGGCTCGACCCGCAAGTGCGCGACGCCGCCCTACTCGGCGAGATCCTGCACCCCTACCCCGCCGAGCTCATGCAGGCGCACCCGGTCAGCACCCACGTCAACAGCCCCAAGAACAACGACCCCGAGTGCATCAAGCCCCTCCCAAACCTCAAGATCATCAGACCCGAACAACCCAAGCCCAAGAAGAACAAACCGGAAGACCCACCCAACCCGCCCCAGCAACCCGGTCTGTTCGACGGTGGGGAA
>CBDUXW010000202.1:0-6246 GCA_965371275.1 uncultured bacterium
ACCAGCGCGTGCGTTCCGGAAACCACCGGGTGACTGATGACGCCCTCCTCCAGCAACAGGCCGTCGACTCGAATTTCGAGACGTCGATCGAACTCTCCGAATTCGATGAAGCCGATCAGCTGGTCGTAGACCGAATCGAAAAGCTCGAGAAATCGCGGCGAGATCAGGATTCGGTCGACCTCGGTGCTCGGGTCGGCGTTCAGCAACGCTCGAATGTCGTCGGCAGCGGCCGGCTCGGCGCCGTTGTTGAACTGCGCCCGCGCCCGGAATGTCAACGAACGCACGAGGAGATCGACGTCGGCGGCATTCGGATCGGCGGCAACGCGTCGTTGCAGCACGCTGATCAAGCGACCGAACATCGGGATGGAGTCAGGTTGCGTGACGATCGAATCGAACGTCGCTTGCGCCGCGTTGAAGTCTTGACGCAGGCGCTCGAGCTCATCGGCTTGGAAAGCGGCAAGCTCGGCAACCGGCACGGCCAGCATCGTGCACACAGCGAAAATTCCGAGGCACAATCGGCGTCGTAGCGGCATCGCTATTCCACCACCAGGAACGCCTTGAGGCCTCTGTCGGCGATGTAGATCCGCCCGGAGCCGTCGACGCCGATGTCACGCGGGCTGTTCAACTCGATGCCGCCCGGCAGCTCCGGGCCGAGCTGCCAGCGCAGGTTCCCGCCGGCGCCGAACACGTCCACGGTCTTGGCGTCGCGATCGAGGACGTACACGTTGCCGAGCTCGTCGACGGTAATCGCCTCGGGCCGCCGCCAGTCGCCTTGGATCAGTCGCGTCCGCTGAGTGCCGTCGGCGGCGAAGCGCAGGACGCTGTCGCCGCGGCGATCGAGGACGTATATGCGTCCGAGATAATCGACGGCCACGTCGACCGGCTCGTGATCATCGGAGTCCGTGAGCGACGAGCGGTAACCGGCAGTCTCGTCGAACACATACACGCTCCTCTTGTTTCGATCGAGCACCAGCCACTGGCGGTAGATGCCGCGCGCGCCGGCGGCGATTTCCTCCACCGGCTTTATCTCGTCGCCGTCCGGGGCAGAGAAATTCTGCCGGGCGCGCCCTGCCGGCATCGTGATCGTGCGCTTGGTGGCTGCGTATGCCGTGCCTTCGCGCCCCCAAAACGGATGCGTCGCCTCGGACGACGGCACACGGTAGCTGAGCACGCCGCCCGCTTCGACGACCGCCAGCAGGGGAATTCCCTCGTCGACGATGATCAGCCGGTTGTCCTCGGCGGCGGCGATGCCGATGGGGTCCTTGAGCTGCGGCCCGGATATCCGCACCTGCCGGGCGCCGGACCACGGCTCTTCTCCCAGGGACGGACGCAGCAGCATCCGATAGCCGAGCTGCAACCGCCGCCTCGCCATCGCGGCGGCGGCGGCTGAATTCTCGTCCTGCGATTCGTCCTCGACGACCCGCTGCAGGATTTCCGCGGCCGACACCCAGTCACCTCGGCGCAATAGAACGGAAGCCAGCCGGAGACGAGCCGTCGCCGTCGACCCCGACCGCCTCTCGTCTTCGACCGCTGCGAGAAACAGAGAGGCCGCTGCGTCGGGCTCACGGAGAAGAACGCTCACCTCGCCGGCGCGCAGCAGCGCCAGCGGTCGGAACGCGAGATTCGGAAAATCATCGCGCCCGTACAACAGCATGACGTTACGATACGACTCGCGCGCCTCCTGTAAATCGGCGGCGGTGTTGGCTGTGGCGACCCGGATATCCCCGTCGAGCACGAAGGCGCCCGCGGCGCCCGTCGTTCGCGCGTATTCGGTTTTCAGCCTGTCAATCGCCCGTCGCGACGCCGCCTCATCACGCAAAATCCAACGCCCCTCAGCGAAGCGCAGCAGCGCGTCATCGGCAAGCGCGGCCTGCGGGAATTGCTGAACCAGCAGCTCGTAGTTGCGTAACGCACCGTCGAGATCACCTTCTTGCGTCAGGCGCTCGGCGTCGGCGAACAGTCGTAACGCCGCCTCCGGGTTGTCGGCTTGCTGGACCGTGGGAAAGGCGCCGAGCAGCAGCGGCGCAACCATGAAGATCGAGACAATCGTGCGCGTCATCGCATATCGTCCTCCGGGCGACGACGTGAGGCCGCGTCGACGGTATTCGTCTGCTGTTCGCCGACGATGCGCTGGCCGTTGCGCGTGATGCGCTCCACGATCTCGCGGCGGCCGCCGTTGATGGCGCTCCAGTCGAACGTGAAGGCGTACTCCTGACCGGCGGCAAGCAACTGGGTGACCGGCGACACGCCGACCTCAGTGCCGTTGATGCTGATCGAGCAGTTCCCCGGACTGGCAACGATCTGCACGGTGACGGGCCGCGGCAAGGCCGCGGTCTCGCGATCGTCGGAACGGATCGTCACCGGTCTGGTGTCCTCCCAAAATATCGATGGGGCCGACAGCCTCATCCGATAGCTGCCGGGTCGCAGTTGGATATTGTGCGCTGTCGAGGCCTCGTAGGTGCGCGTTCGTCCGCTGCCGCTGCCGCGCGGTTCCACGGTCACCACCACCGGGTAGCCGTAGCGCTGATTGTCGACGACGAAGAATCCGGGCGGCACCGATGAGGTGAGGGGGAAAAAGAATTCTTGCGAGGCGCGCTGGTCGTCGGTCAGGGTGTCTTCACTGAACGACCAACTCAAGGGGTCGTAGCCATCGGCCTCGATTCTCAGCGCGTGGCCGACGGACAGGTCGACCTCCACCTGGACCGGCGACGCCCCGATCGGATTGTCGTCGAACGACACCATGGCTCCCACCGGGCTGCTGGTAATCGTGAACAGCACCGGCGCCGGGGGCTCTTCGGCGAGCGGCTCGGCGACCGCCGCGACGGCGGCGGCGACGATCTCGTCGATGCGTTCAGGAATCCAGGTGTCCTCCGTAGTGTCCGGAGCCAGCGGTACCGTTTGCGACGCCAATACCTCGCCGTTATAACGGAGCTCGATGACGACCGCGTCGCCCTCCAATCCGGAGAGCTGTAGCGCCCGCGGCGTGAGGAAGCCACTGTCCCGGCCGTCAACCCAGATCGCCAGGTCCGGCGGCGCCTGGATGTTGAGGTTCAGCGTGATCTCGACGGGCACCGGCTCGGCCGGCGCACCGCCGATAAGGCCCGAGCTCCACGCCCAGACGCCGAGCGCACCGACGATGACGAGCGCCGCCACCCCGCCGAGCATGGCGACGGGAAACTTGCTGTCGGTACCCTTCGTCGCCAGGTCACGGATTTGCGCGATCGACGGATCGAACACTGTCTGTTCGCTCGCGTCAGAGCCCATGACCATCGTTGCCGCTGCCGGCGCTGCGCCCAACGCGTCGCGAAAGGCGTCGGCCAGGGCGGTACACGTCGGATACCGATCGGCAGGATTCTTGGCCAGGGCGCGCAGCAGCGCCACGTCGACGGCTCCCGGCACGATCGCGTTGAGTGCCGACGGCCGCGGCGGTTCCTCGTGGACGATCTTGTACATGATCGTCGTCGGACTCTCGCCGCTGAAAGGCCGCTCGCCGGTGAGCATCTGGTAAAGCATTACGGCCAATGAGAATTGATCGGCGGTGCCGGCAACCGGATGCCCGGTCACTTGCTCCGGCGACATGTACGCCGGCGTGCCGACCACCGTCCCGGTGCGCGTCAGCGTCGTCGTGGCGACCTTGGCAACGCCGAAGTCGGTGATCTTGGGCCGGCCGTCGCGCGTGATCAGGATGTTCGCCGGCTTGATGTCGCGGTGAACGATGTCGAACTCGTGGGCGTAGTCGAGTCCGCTGGCCAGTTGGGCAGCCAGATCGGCAATTTCCTTGAACGAAAAGGCGCGGTTCTCGGCCAGGACGGAGCTGAGGCTCTCGCCCTGCACGTATTCCATGGCAATGAAGGCGTTGCCGTCTTGCTGGCCGACGTCGTGAACGCTGACGATGTTGGGATGCGAGAGGCTGCCAGCCGATTGAAACTCGCGCTCAAAACGAGCGTGAAGCTGTTCGAGCTCGTGGTCTTCGAGGCCGGCGTGCGATTCGACGACCTTGATGGCGACCTGCCGGCCGATGACCGGATCTTCGGCTAGATACACAACGCCCATGGCGCCGCGACCGATGGTGTCGCGCACCTCGTAGCGTCCGAACTTCTTTGCCTCTCCCATGGAAGTCGCTCTCCGGAGCAGCCGGCCTCGCTTTCTGACCCGCCGCCCTCGCTGGCGAGGGTCGGGCCGGCATCCGTCGGCACACCGATCCACCACACCGGACGCCCCTAAATCGCGCTCGATTCGAGGTTTCTTCGTTCCTGATCGTACATTAGAAAAAGCGCAACGGGCTACTACTATAGGGCACCAGTCGACAGCAACGCGCGGTGAAGGGCCCGGTTCACAACTCGCCGCGACAGGTTCCCTGCGTTCGCGGTTGCCGGGGTTTCGAACCCTTTTGCTGGTAGTTTCACCGTGATAGTCGGGCGTGGTGCCGGCGGAGGTTCGCCCTTCCGCGCCCCGATTCGCGACCTCCGTTGGGGGAAACCCCGTACCCGGGAAAACACCATGACCTTCGCTGCAAGCCGATGTACAACGGGCGGCGCCGCGCTCCTGGCGACCGCTCTCCTCGGAATCCCGCTCGCGGCGTGCGGCGCCGACGACGAGGTAGCAGTCACGGAGGTGGCGCCGGCGCGAGCCTCCGGCGCCGAGGCCATTACTGCGGACGGCCTGGCCCGCGCTGCCCGGGAACTGGCGGACGACAGCTTCCAAGGACGCAAGCCGGCCGGACCCGGCGAGCCGGAAACGCTCGCCTATTTGCAGACCGCCTACCAACGCATCGGCCTCACCTCACCGAGCGGCGCCGACGAATACCTGCAGGAAGTCGGCCTGGTAGCGATCAACGCCAACCCGGCAACTGCTTATCTGTCGTTCGTCGGGTCAACCGAAGCGGCGGCGCTCCAACTGGGTTACGGCCCCGATTTCGTGACCTGGACAACGACGTCGCAGAATGTCATCGACGTTGCCGGCAGCATGGTCTTCGTCGGCTACGGGGTGAACGCCCCCGAGGAGAACTGGAACGACTACGGCGACGCGGACATGGCCGGCAAAGTGCTGCTCATGCTGGTCAACGACCCACCGCTCGAAGATCAAGATCGCTTCGGCGGCCGGGCGATGACCTACTATGGCCGCTGGACCTACAAGTTCGAGGAGGGTGCCCGGCAAGGCGCCGCCGCTGTCCTGCTGATCCACACCACGGAGTCTGCAGGATACGGTTGGCAAACCGTCGAGGCTTCGTGGACCGGAGAGCAACTAGCGGTCCCTCTGGCCCCCGACTCCACGCAACCCGTTGCGCTGCAGGGATGGATCACCGAGGACACGGCCGCGCGCGTCTTCGCAGCGGCCGGGCTTGATCTGGGCGAGCTCGCCGCCGCCGCGGCCGTACCGGGGTTCGAGCCCGTAGATCTCGGCCTCATCGCCGCCAGCCACCTCGACAGCACGAACAGCTCGGTGACCTCGTACAACGTGGTCGGTGAAGTGCGCGGCGCCGACCCCGAATACGCCGACGAGTACGTAGTTTTCACCTCGCACTGGGACCACTTCGGCGTCGGCGCCGCGGTCGACGGCGACAACATCTACAACGGCGCGCTCGACAACGCCATCGGCGTCGCCGGCCTGCTGCAGATCGCCGAGGCCTGGACGCGGGAAAGCCCGGCGCCACGCCGTTCGGCGCTGTTCATCGCCACCACCGCCGAAGAGCAAGGGCTGCTGGGCTCCGCCTACTACGTCGAAAATCCCCTGGTGCCGCTGGCGCGAACGCTCGCCACTATCAATATGGACACCGCCAACATCTGGGGTCTCACCGAAGACGTCACGATCATCGGCCTCGGCAACTCGACGCTCGACGACATGCTGATCTCCGTGCTCGCCGACCAAGGACGCACGGTAATCCCCGACCCGGAGTCGGAGAAGGGCTTCTTCTACCGTTCCGACCACTTTCCGTTCGCCCGCGCCGGGGTGCCCGCCCTGTACACCGATACCGGCACGAGCTTCGTCGGCAAGCCCGCCGAGTTCGCCGCACAGGTCCGCGACGACTACACCGACAACCGCTACCACATGCCCGCCGACGAGTTCGACGAAAGCTGGGACCTGAGCGGTGCGGTACAGGACTTTCAGGCCCTGTTTACGGTCGGCCTGCTGGTCTCGTCGGCGAACGCATGGCCCGAGTGGAGCCTCGGCAACGAGTTCCGAGCGACGCGCGAGGCCATGCTCGAGGGCCGCTGACAGTACGGCGCGGGGAATTCCTGACGGGTC
>CBDUXW010000203.1:0-6236 GCA_965371275.1 uncultured bacterium
CCCTCCGGAAGTCGCGTTCCGCGTCTTCCTTGCCCACTTTTCCCACAGGTGCAGAGGGGCGTTAGTTGGGCGTCACCAACTGATACCGCTTTACCGTGATCACACCGAGCTCGTCCTCGACCTGAGTGATGATCTCGTCGCCGCGAATCGAAGACGACTCGCTGAGCTGCAGCCCCACAGGCACTTCAACCGTACCGAGAAACTGTCCCTCGACGTCGAACACCTCGTACAGTCGTTCGCTGCGCCAGCAATTCGGTTCCCAGATCCCCGTTTCAAGATCTTTCTCGCAATCGGGCACGTCGTATCCCGGGCCGGGACGCCCGACCCAGATGCGACCGCTCAGATCGGGAAGCAACTGATCGTAGGCCGGCTTCACCGTCGGTAGGTCGGCACCCTCCCACACCCACTCCGGGTTGCCGTTGCGCATCTGCGCGGTCACCTGTTCTCTGTACCATGCACCCTCTGCCGGGACGACGGCGACGGGTTCCGAGTCCTTGACGACCCGGGTAACCTGGCCCGAAGGGTATGTAATATCGAAGTCGTACCGGTCGCCGACGCCGGCGATCATGGCGCCGCTCGGCGCCAGGGCCCACACGATCTGGGGCGCGAACGGCACGCTCTGCATCATGATCATCACGTTGCCGCCGCTGCGCCGCTCGCGCATGAAGCGGCGCGGCTCGTAGTCGAACTCGGGCCGCGCGATGGGTTCGCCGTCGACGCCGTCGACGCCACGCGGCAACATGCCCATCTGCGTGCGCATCATGCTGCCGGCGCTGAAATCAGTCGGCATGTCGCCGATGCGCCCGGGACTGTAGACCTTGCCGTCGACGGTCATCACCATGGCGGTGCCGGGTCCCATGATCATGAATCCGCCTTCGAGCGGTCGGGTCTCCACGAACTCGCCATCCGCCGTGAACACCGTGATACGACCCTGGCCCATCGAGCGCACGAACAGCCGACCGTCCGGTGCTACCAGCAAGGCGTCGGGCCGGCGAAACTCACCGGGACCGTCACCTTCCTCACCGATGTCGCGCACGTAACGCCCCTGCCGGTCGTAGACGCGTAACGCCGGCACGCCGCGGTCGAGGACGTATATGTACTCGTCGGTGGCGGCCACTCCGGCGATGTTCCCGAACATGTATGCGTCCTCGCCCTGGTCGACACCGATCGACAGGTTCTCGACCAGCCGCGCCGGAGCTCCCCACACCGAACCGGACAGCGTGCGCACCGTCGTCACGTTGCCCTCGGTGGTCGTCTCCGCTTGCCATCGACCACCATCGGCGCCGCCGCCGTCCGCCGCACCGCAAGCCGCGGTACCCGCCGCGACCACGAAGAGCGTCGCGGCCAACGTCACGAAATAGATCACTTCGTGGACGCGTCCCTCCTGATTCCTCGCCGGATTCTTCATGTTGCCGTTGCCGCCTCCTCGGGTGTTGGGGAATGTTTCCGCTTGCGGTCGAGAACCTCGTAGAACACGGGAATCACCAGCAGCGTGAGCAACGTGCCGGTAGTTTCGCCGCCGATGATGGCAATGGCCAGCGGCCTCTGCAGCTCGGCGCCCGCGCCCAACCCCATCGCCATCGGGATCAAGGCGAGCGTCGTGGTCACCGAGGTCATGACGATCGGCCGCAGCCGCATGGCCGATCCCTCGAGTACCGCTCGGCGCCGCCCGTATCCCGCCGCCCGGAGCCGGTTGATCGTGTCGACCTTGACGATCGCATCGTTGACGATGATCCCGGTCAGCACGACGGCGCCGATGATGGCGATAATGTTGATCGACTGGCCGGTCACCGTGAGGCCGAGCACGACACCGACCCAGCCGAGCGGCAGCGTCAAGAGAATGACGAACGGGTGATTGAGCGACTCGAACTGGGCCGCCATGACCATGTATACGAGCAGCGCTGCCAGCGCCAGAGCCCATCCGAGGCTGCGAAACGACGACTGCACCGCCTCGCGCTCACCGGCTATGACGTAGCGGTAGCCGGGAGGGAATCTCATTTCCGCCAGCGCCGCCTCGGCGCGCTCGACGGCCTCCGACAGGCGCACCGCGGTCAGTGTCGCGGTGATCGGGATCTCGCGCATTCTGTCGGTGTGCAGAATTTCCGTGGGGCCGGCGGTAATTTGTTGCGTTACCAGCTCGCGCAATGGAATCGGCCCGTTGGCCGCCGGGAACGTCCGATCGAGTACCGTTGCCAGGCCGTCGACATCGCTGCGCGCCGACACCCGGATGTCGATGCGTCGATCAAACTCGGCGAACTGCGTGTCGGCCAACGTCCCCTGCAAAGCGCCCACGAGCACGTCGGTGACCTGCCGCATCTGCAGCTCGTAGCGCGCCACCGCTTCGCGGTCGACGATCAGACGAATCTCGGGGTTGCCCTTGGCGTTGTGCGCCAAGACGTCGTCGAGGCCGGGAATCTCCGCAAGCCGCCGCGCGGCTTCGGCAGCCAACCGGTCGAGGACGTCGAGGTCGTCGCCGCGCAGCGCGATTCTGAAACCGACGGACTCGCTGCCCAGCAGCATTTGCAGCGGCGATCGCTCCGGATCGATCAAGATTGTCGTCGCGCGAAATCTCCCCGCCGTCCGGCGCACCGTGGCCATCGCCGACTCCTGCAGCTCAGCGCGGCGACGCGACCGGTCGCCGGCCATCACAACCGTCAAGAAAGCCCGCGTCGGCGCCAGGTCCAGAGCTCCGGACGCAGCGCCCGGGGCGGTCGCCGTCTCCAGGCCGACGGTGGCGAACGTCGAGGCCACTCCCGGAGCGGCGCGCACCACCGCATCGAGGTCGCGCACCATTTGCTCGAGGCGCGCGTACGGCGTGCCGGGAGGGGCGTCGATGCGAACTTCGAAGCGGCCGGTGTTCACCGGCGGCATGAGCTCCCACGGCATGTTCCACGCGGTTGCCGCGCTCCCCGCGACCAGCACCGCACAGCCAATAATCGTGAGCAACTTGTGCCGCAAACAGGTCTCGAGAGCACGGTGATACAGATGCTCGAAGCCGTCGTAGAGAGAACCGAATCCGGCCGCAATCGGCCGCAGCAACGCGGTGAGCAACCACACCAGGCCGCGCAACCAGAACAACGGCAGGGAGACGGCCCACGTCCCCAGTGTCACCAAACCGGCGCGCCCTGTGGCCGCCCCGCGCCGGGCCGCCGCAATGGGCCCGAAGCGCCGTTGCGGAGCCGGAGATTGATCGCCGCGGTGGAGATCGACGTCTCGAGCGCGTGTCTCCTCCCGGATCGCCGCCGGCACGGCGTCGTCGGCCTCCACCGCGGCGAACGGATCGCGGAAAACTTCGCCTTCGGCCAGCCGCATGAACCGCGCCGCCAGCATCGGCAGCACGGTGAGCGAAACCACCAGCGAGGCGAGCAACGAAAAGGTCACCGTCCAAGCCTGGGGAGCGAACAGCTCGCCGGCGACGCCTTGAACGTAGGCCACCGGCAAGAAGACGGCCACCGTGGTCAACGTCGCGGCCGTCACCGCCATCGCCACTTCGGAGGCACCCTTGTCCGCGGCCTCGTCGGCGCCGGCGCCGAGCTGTCGATGGCGGAAAATGTTCTCGAGCACGACGATCGAGTTGTCGACCAGCATGCCGACCCCCAAGGCGAGTCCTCCGAGCGTCATGATGTTGAGCGTGATGCCGGTGAAGTAGCAGAGCACGAAGGTGGCGACCAGCGACACCGGAATCGACACGCCGAGCAGGATCGGATTACGCGGATCCTTGAGAAACAAGAACAGGACCGCGAAGGCGAACAAACCACCGATGGCGATGTTCTGCACGACGCTGTCGATCGCCTCGCTGATGAACGACGCGTTCTCGAAAGCCATCGCGATGGTCAGCGTCGGGTACTGGGCGCGCAACTCGTCGAGCGCCACCTCGGCGGCGGCGACCGCCTCGATGGTATTGACACCCGACTCCTTGTACATGAGCACGCCGACCGCCGGGCTGCCGTTGAGCAACGCTCCCGCCTGGCGCGGGCGGGCGCCGTCGATGACAGTGCCGATGTCGGCGACAGTGAGCAGCACTCCCTGCCGTGTCTGCCCCACGGGCACCATCGAAATGTCATCGACCCGCAGGAACTCACCGACAACACGCACCGCGTAGGCGAAGTCGCCTTGCAGGACGGTGCCGCTGGAGGCGCTGGAGTTGGCGCTCTCCAGGGCGCTCTTGACGTTGGAAACCGTCAATCCGTACAGCGCCAGCCGATCGGCGTCGAGCTTGACCTCGATTTCGCGCTCGGCGCCACCGGTCACCTGGGCGCCGGCGATGCCCTCGACCTGCTCCAGACGGGACACAACGACCGCCTCCACGAGCTCGCGCAGCGCCGCCAACTCCCCGGGACCGGCCACCGCAACGCCCATGACCGGCTCGCTGCCCGGATCCCAGCGCAACACGGTGGGACGGTCGGCGGTTTCGGGAAGCTGGTCGATAACGGCGTCTACCTCCTCGCGCACGTGCAGGGCGGCAAGGTCGAGATCGACGCCCCACGGGAACGTGACCGTAACCACCGACATGCCCTCGCGTGACACCGAGGTCACACGCTGCTGACCTTGCACGCCGCTCACCGCCGCCTCGATGCGCCGCGTCACCTCGGTCTCGATTTCGTTCGGCGCCAGGCCGATCGCGCGGGTCATCAACGTGATCCGCGGCGTGCCGATGTCCGGCAAAAGGTCCACCGGCAGGCCGCCGTACGACACCAAGCCGAGCAGTATGACGCCGACACACATCATGGATGTGGCGACCGGACGGTGAATGGCGACGGCGGACAACGACATCAGGCGCACCACCACTTATGGGGCGAAGCGCTAGGAGCCGCCATCGGTGTCGTCCGGGTCGATGACGTTGACGGCGGTGTCGTGTGCCAGCGTGAAGTGGCCACTGGTAACGACGACGTCGCCTTCCTGCACGCCGCTGAGGACCTCGTACCAGTCCTCGTTCTCGAGCCCGAGCTCGACGTACTCCCACTGCGCCCTGCCGTTACGCACGACGAACACCAGCGGGCGGTTCTGGTCGCGAATGAGCACGGCTTCGATCGGGACGAGAAGCCGTTCGTCGTAGATTTCCGTGTCGAGCACCACCTGCGCGAACATGCCCGGCTTGAGGCGTCGATCGTCGTTGGCGAGTGACACCGTTACCGAGAGCGTCTTTCGATCGGCGTCAACGACCGGATCGATGGCCTCGATCGTGCCGTAGAAGGTTTCGCCCGGGTAGGCCGGGAACGTCACCTCGGCGCGGCGCCCCTCGCGGACGAATGAAATTTCCGATTCGATGACCTCGACGCGAACGCGAATCGGATTCGGGTCCACCAGCAGCATCAGCTCGCCGCCGGCGTTGACCCGCTGGCCGACGACCGGCCAGCTCTTGCTGTTGGGCCCGCTGCTGGCCTCTATGCCGGCCACCTGGCCGCCGAACGGCGCCGTGATCCGGCTACGTGCCAGATCGAGCTCGGCGCGCTCCAGCGCCACTCGTTGCGTCGTGAGCGAGGCGAGGGCTGCGAAGAGATCTTCGCGCGTGAGCTCGGCCAATCGCTCCTCGAGATCGGGCTGCCGCAACATCGTGCCGTAGGCCTCGTCGTTCACGTAGCGCTGCAGGAACTGCAAGGCGTTCTCACCGTCACTCGATCGGCGCGTCGAGGAATCTTCGACGCCGGGAATCACGAGCTGGTTGTTGGCGAACTCCATGAGCTTGTTGAAGTACGCCTCGGCGGCACGATCGCGCTCCAGAATCAGCTCGATGTCGTCGAGCTCCGCCAGGAGCTGGCCGCCGTCTACCCACTGCCCCTCGGACACGGCCACGTGCTCGATCTTGCCCCCTACCTCGGCCGTCACCCGGAGCAGGCGCTCTGCTTCACCGACGCCGTTGGCGGTAATCCGCTTGACCAGCTCGCCGCGGTGCGCCGTAGTCGCTGTAACCGAAACGGATCCTGCCGGCGGCGGCTGGAAGCTCGCCGATGGCGCTGCATCCGACCCTGCTTGCGGCTCGTCCGCCGCCTCGTCGGCCGGCATGAACTGCCACACACCCACCGCCAGCATCACCAAGGCGATGACGCTGGCCGCATACAACCCGGCGCGACTCATCGCTCTCCCGTTCGCACGTGTCGTCGCTTGATTCGCATGTCAGAAAACCGATCGTCAGGCCGGTAGCTCGCGCCAGACTTTGCCGAGCCATGCCGTGAAGCTGCGGGCTCGCGCTCTGCCGTTCTCTACCAGGGTGTACAGCAACGGGGTTACGGAGAGGG
>CBDUXW010000204.1:0-6227 GCA_965371275.1 uncultured bacterium
CGAGGAGAGCCTGCACCAGGCGGTACTGCAATCGGTTGGTGTCTTGGTACTCGTCGATCAAGAGATGAGCGAAACGCTCCGCTGTCTGCTGTCGTAGGTCGGCGTCACGGGTCAGCACCTGCAGCGGACGGTGCAGCAGGTCGTCGAAATCGACGGCGCCCGCTGCTTCCATGGCCTGTCGGTATTTCTTCCACACCCGCCCAGCGAGCTTGCGGTCCCAGCCCTTGTTGTCGTCGTCCCACGACGCCGGGTCTTCGAGCCGGTTCACGGCGCCGCTGCATTGGTTGAACAGGCGACCGGGGTCGTAATCGCGCGGACTGATGCGCAACTCCGACTGGCAGCGCCGCCACACCGACAGCGCCGCGTTGCGGTCGTAAACCGCGAAGCCGCGGCGCGGCAGGCCGTTGATATGCGGCGCCGCCTCGCTTGCAGACCATTCACGCAGCAGTCGCAGCCCCAAGGAGTGGAACGTCGACAGCCACAGATCATGCTGCGGGCGCGGCGCAGAGAGACGGCCCGGCTGTGGCGGCAGGGTCTTCAGCAGAGCGAGAACACGGGAGCGCATCTCGCCGGCCGCCTTGTTGGTGAAGGTGACCGCGCAGATCTCTTGAGGCGCCACGTCGCGCGCAGCGATCAGCCAGGCAACCCGATGGGTGAGAACGCGGGTCTTCCCCGAGCCGGCACCGGCGAGCACCAGGCAGTGGCCGCCCTCGTGGGTGACGGCCTCTCGCTGACGGTCGTTGAGGCCGTCGAGAAACGAGCTAGCCGGGGTTGGATCGGCGGCGTCGGTTTCGAAGAGGGTCTGCGGCTCGGGGTCGGGGCTGCTCACGCCCCCTACTCTACCGTGACGCTCTTGGCCAGGTTTCGCGGCTGGTCGACGTCGCAGCCGCGGTGCACGGCGATGTGATACGCGAGCAACTGCAGCGGCACGACCGTGAGGATCGGCGTCAGCTCCGGGTGGCACTCGGGTACCTCGATCACCTCGTTGCAAATCGACGCCACCTGCTCGTCGCCTTCCGTGACCACGCCGATCAAGTGTCCCTCACGCGCTTTGACCTCCTGCATGTTGCTGGCGATTTTCTGGTACCAGGGGCCCTTGGGGGCGAGGCCGAGCACCGGCATCGCCTCGTCGATCAAGGCAATCGGACCGTGTTTCATCTCGCCGGCCGGATAGCCCTCGGCGTGGATGTACGAGATCTCCTTGAGTTTCAATGCGCCCTCCAAGGCCGTGGGGTACAGCGCGCCGCGGCCGAGGTAGAGAAAGTTGTGGCGGTCGCCCAGCCGTCGAGCCATCGGGATGTATTTGCTCTCATCATCCAGGACACGCTCGATCATGCGCGGCAAGTGCGCCAGGGCCTCGACGCGCTCGGCGATCTCGTGGTCCTCGAGCGTGCCGCGCAGCGCCGCGAGGCGCAGGGCCATGAGGTATAAGCAGGTGAGCTGCGTGGTAAACGCCTTGGTGGAGGCGACGCCGATTTCGGGTCCGGCGTGCGTATAGATCACGCTGTCGGCGAGGCGCGACGCCATCGAGCCGACGGCGTTGCAGATGGTCCACAGGGCGGCGCCGCGTTCCTGCGCCTCGCGCATGGCGGCGAGCGTGTCGGCCGTTTCCCCTGACTGCGTGATGGCGCAGGCGACGGAGCGACCCGGAACGAGGGGCTCGCGGTAGCGAAACTCGCTACCGTAATCGACTTCAACGGGGACCTTGGCCAGCTTCTCGATCCAGTACTTTCCGGTCAACGCGGCGTGCCATGAGGTGCCGCAGCCGATGAGGTAGAGCTTCGGGATGGCCTGTGCGCCGTCTTTGTCCAAGGGTTGCCCGCCGACCTGCAGGCCGGGAAGATCGACGCTGCCGGCGGCGCGTTCCAGGCGGCCCACCAGGCTGTCTCGCACCGCCTCCGGCTGCTCGTGTACCTCCTTGAGCATGAAGTGTCGGTAGCCGCCCTTCTGTGCGGTCACGGGATCCCATAGGACCTCCTGTGGTTCGGCGTCGACAGCCGTACCTTCGAAGTCGACGAGGCGAACCTCATCCGGGGTGACGATGGCGATCTGGCCGTCGTCGAGGAAAATGACCTGGCGCGAATGACGGAGGATCGGCGTTACGTCGGAGGCGACGAACTGCTCGCCGTCGCCGAGCCCAATCACTAGCGGCGGTCCCTGACGTGCGGCGACGAGCTTCTGGGGATCGTCGACGGCGATCACGGCGATTGCGAAAATTCCCTCGAGCTCGCCCACCGCCCGGCGAACCGCGACTTCCAGATCGCCCTCGAAGTATTCCGAGATCAAGTGAACGATGGTCTCGGTATCGGTGTCGGTTACGAATTCGTGACCCGACCCGGAAAGGCGCTCACGCAACGACAGGTAGTTCTCGATAATGCCGTTGTGGACGACGACGATCTTGCCCGCGGTGTCGCGGTGCGGGTGGGCGTTCTCTTCGTTCGGCAACCCGTGGGTCGCCCAGCGGGTATGGCCGACACCGAACGATCCGGCCAACGGCTCGCGCTCGAGCTCGGTTTCCAGGTTTTCGAGCTTGCCGGCGGCGCGGCGCACTTCCAACGTGCCGTTGATGTTGACCACGGCAATCCCTGCGGAGTCGTAGCCGCGGTATTCGAGCTGCTTGAGTCCGCCGACGAGGATGGGCACCGCGGGCTCGTTGCCCACGTACCCCATGATTCCGCACATTTCTGGTAGCTCCGGTAAACGATCTGCCGGGCGAGGGCCGCTACGGCACTGCCGCAGCCCGACGCCTCTATTCTTTCGCGTTCGGGTCGTGGTTTGCGACCCAGTTCTCTTTGTTGACCTGCCGGCCCCTGCCGACGCCGAGCGCGCCCGCGGGAACGTCCTCGGTGATGGTCGAGCCGGCGCCGACGTAGGCGTTCGCACCGATACTCACGGGCGCCACGAGCTCCGTGTTGCTGCCGATGAAAGCGCCGTCGCCGATGACCGTCTGGTGCTTGTTCTCGCCGTCGTAGTTGCACGTGATGGTGCCGGCGCCGATGTTTACGTTGTCGCCAATGACGGCGTCGCCGAGGTAGGTCAAGTGGCCCGCCTTGCTGTCGGCGCCGAGACGCGTGGCCTTGGTCTCGACGAAGTTGCCCACCTTGGCGCGGGGGCCGATGTCGGATCCCGGGCGCAGGCGCGCGTAGGGCCCGATGTTGGCATCGTCGTCGACGCTGCTGTCCTCGATGAGGCTGCCGTCCCACAGGTTGACGCGATCGCCGATGGTGCTGCGCCGTACCCGGGTTCCCGGGTACACCGTGCACGAAGAACCGATCGTCGTTCCGGCTTCGAGCACGACGCTCGGGTACAGCACCGTGTCGGCGCCCACCGTAACGTCGGCATCGATCCACGTGGCGTCCGGGTCACGCACCGTGACACCCGAGTCCATCAGGGCGTCGAGCGCCCGGCCGCGCAACAGCGCCTCGGCGCGCGCCAGCTCGGCCCTTGAATTCACGCCATGCACTTCTTCGCCGTCCTCGTAGGGCACTACAACGGCGCCCAAGCTCGTCACCACGTCGGTGAGGTACAGCTCGCCCTGCGCGTTGTCGGCGCGCGCCGAGTCGAGGGCCTCGCGCAGGGCGCCGAGCGCGAAGCAGTACACGCCGCCGTTGACCTCGGGAATCAGGGCGTCGTCGTCGGAAGCGTCGGCTTCCTCGATGATGCCGACGAAATTGCCGTCGTCATCGCGGCAGATCCGGCCGTAGCCGTCGGGGTCGTCGGGAAACACCGAGAGCACGCCGGCCGCGGCGCCGCCCGTCGCCTCGACGAGATAGCGCAAGGTGCTCGCCAGCACCCCCGGGCAGTCGCCATTGAGAACCAGAACACGGCCGTCTTCGCTGTCGATCGCGGCGCACCCGGTTGCTACCGCGTCGGCCGTGCCGGCCGGTTCGTGTTGTACGGCAACGCCGACGCCGTAGGGCTCCAAGACCTCGTGGAACGCGTCGCTGTCGGCCGGCACAACCACATGAACGGAGTCGGCGCCGATCTCGACGACGGCCCGCACCGCGTGCTCGATCAGACGCAGACCGGCGCACCGATGCAGCAGCTTGGGGACGGCAGAGTGCATCCGTTCGCCCGCACCGGCGGCGAGGACCAGCACGTGTAGAGGAGCCATTTCAGATCGGCTCTTCCGCCTCCTCGACGGAGGCGAGCAGCTCCTGGAACCCCTCGTGCGTCCGCAACGAACCGAAATCGGAGTCGTTGCGGGCGTAAAAGCGATTCGCTTCGTTGGCCTCGATCGCTCGCCCCAGCGCCGCGAGGGCAGCGTCGATGTCGCCGGCCTGGGTGTGAGCGGCGGCCAGGACATATGGCATACGATCGTCCTTCGGCGCCTTCTTGCCAGCCTGTTCCAACGATTCTATCGCGGCAGAGATATCGCCGTTGTTGAGCTGTACGACACCCAGGTTGTAGAAGTCGTCAGCCGTCTTGGGCGCAACTACCTTGGTGTCGGCGCGCGCCTCGATGGCACCGAGGTACTGCCGCGTGCGGGTCGTCAGCCCGACGTCGGATATCGGACTGTCCAGTACTGCCTGGAAATCGACCACTGCCTGCGAGTCTTTGCCGGCGAGCATTTTCTTGACCCCGGACTCGAACTTCTTCAAGGCTTTCGCCACCGTAGCGTCGGCGCGGCCCTCTTCGCGGCGCGCTTTTTCGCGCTCGGCGGCCTCGCGCGTCGCTAGGAGCCGGGCTTTACGCTCTTCTTGGGTTTCTTCGAACACTTCGGTGCGCCTTTGCAGTGTATGAATATTTTCGATAGGGGTGGGATGCTGTTCTTCCGGAACGGGCGGTTCCTCGACAACTTCAACCGGCGGCGGCACTGGCGGGTCAGCGGTGGCGGCGAGCAACTCCTGTTTCTTCAGACCCATGCGTCGGATCTTGGACTCCATAGCCTTGGTGGTAACACCAAAGTGCTCCGCCAGCTCGCCGTACGTCTCCGTCAGAAAATGCTGGCGAATGTATTCTTCTTCTTCTTCAGTCCAATTCTTGGCCATGAACCTCGGGGATTCGGGCGGTTGAAAGGAATTCCCACTGGAGGAGAATCAAGATAGAAGAGCGGCTCATTATACGGGCGTATGCCTAGCGGGCTCAAGCTGGCCGATCTGCCGCGTACTGCCGCGGACAGGTCGGGCGCACCCTCAGCGTACTCGAAATTCTCCACACGGTGGGTCGCCTGCGGTCGCCGACGCGGGGCAGCGGGTAACATGATCACGCTCGCCGAACCGCTGACGAGTGGTTCCCTACCCGCAACGCTCGGCACGCGGCACATCGATGACCAAGACCAAGAAGACTCTGCTCACCGCTGTCGGGCTGGTGTTGTGCGCGGCGCTGATCACCGGCTGGCGTGTTGCGTCGTACCGACCGCTGGCCCGGTCGGCGGCGTCGCCGAGCGACGGCGCGGGCCCGCCGAGCATCCTCGGCTATCCGTGGCGGGGGGCGATCCACGTGCACACCACGTTCTCGGACGGGGCCGCGGGTGTCGAAGAGGTGGCCGCCGCGGCAGCCGAGGCAGGGCTCGACTTCGTGGTCGTGACCGACCACAACCCGATGCGCCCCGAGCAGCGGCCCGACGACGCTTGGTACGGCAGCGTTCTCGTGATCTTCGCTGAAGAAATCTCCACCGACCAGGGGCATTTACTGGCCTTCGACGTAGCGCCGCACACGTTTCGGTTCGGGCCGACAGCGCGCCAGGCGCTGGCCGACATCCGGGCTGCCGGCGGATGGGCGCTGGTTGCGCATCCGACCCACGCGCGTGAGCAATGGACCGGGGCATGGGGCGGAACCGCCGGGCTGGAGGTTGCCAACCTGGCCTCAGCCTGGTCGCGCGGCACGGCCCTCAGTGGCAGCACGGCCCTCATCGCGTCGCTCATCGACCGAGACTACGCGGCCATACAGCTTCTCGGCGCGGCGACGCACCCGCTCGAGCTTTGGGACGCGATGACCCGGCTGCAGTCGACGGGAAATCGATTGCCGCGGCCGCGTGTTGCCGTCGGGGCTGCCGACGCCCACGGGCCGATCGGCGGCCGGCTGGGTGTACCGAGCTATGTCGACACACTCGCGGTGCTGAGCACACTGGTGTGGCTCGATGAGCCGCCGAACCCCGAGGCACGTCGTCCGGCCCGCCGGCTGCTCGCGGCGCTGCGTGCCGGCCGGGCCGCCGTGGAACTGACGGCGGCCGGTGATGCCCGTGGCTTCGAGTTCACGGCGTTCGCGGCGGCCGCCGGAGGGCC
>CBDUXW010000205.1:0-6189 GCA_965371275.1 uncultured bacterium
GCCGATCGTCGAGGCCACGAAGCCGCGACCGGCGAGACGTTCGAGCGCCGTGTAGATGGCGCCCGGTGACACCACGCGTCCGGTCTTGCCCTCGATGGCGCAGCGTATCGCCACGCCGTGCGCCTGATCTTCGAGGTCCAGAAGGGCGAACAGCAGAAGCTGCTCGAATTCTCCGAGATGTTGTCTCATGACGAAACCTACACTGTAGTTAACAATTCCTACAGTGTAGGTTTCGGCGTGTGGATGTCAAGCACCGCTGTTGCACAGCGGCTGACGTGCCGACTAGGCTCACCCTGATTTTCCTTTGCGCGGCAGACAGGTGTTCGACGTGCGGCCGGGTACAGCGCAAGTCTGTCGGCGGACCTATCTCCACCCTTTCATGTCGGTCCCCGGCGGCGCGTTGTCGGCAATGTGGTCGGCCATGATGCGCAGCAGGTCGGCGCTCGAGTAGGGGCGCCAGCCGTGCCCGCCGCGCGGGCCGAACGTGAACGAGCCGTCGTAGTAGGGGTCCTCGGTGCTCTCGAGAAATTCTTGGATGTGGTACGAGCCGACGTTCAGGTAGTAGTTGTCCATGTCGCCGGCGATCACGTGCAGCTTGCCGACGAGCTGCGGGCCTAGCTCGTCCCAGTTGGTCTCGAGAATGTGGCGCATGTCGTAGTTGTCGCGCCAGAATTCGGCCACCTCCGCGTCGATCTCGCCGGTTTCCTTGTCGAACAGCGGCTTGAAATAGCCGTCATCGCCGAGGGGCCCGAACACCGCGCTCCAGATGTCGAGCTGCTGGCCCGAGCGCCCCTTGGTGCCGTTGACCAGCTCCATGGTGTTGCGCTGCGCCGACGTCAACCGCACCTCGCCGGTGGGCGCGAAGCGGGTATTGGCGGTCGGCACCCGGTACCACTCATGCTGCTTGTAGAAGGCGTTCGTATCCTCGTAGATGTTGATGCCCTCGACGTTGCGGAAATCGAGCGGGTCGGGGGCAAACGACCAGGTGCCGCCGTAGAAGTCGGGATACAGGACCTGCAGCGCGAACGATTCCCAGCCACCCGTCGAGCCGCCGGTCAGCACCCGCGCCCAGGATGCCGGGATGGTCCGGAAGCGGCGCTCGAGCTCGGGAATCAGCTCCTGGTGGATGGCGTCGCCGTACGGTCCGTTGCTGGCTGAATTCACCGCGTACGAATCGTCGAAGTACGGCGTCGGGTGCTGGATCGTCACGGCCAGGAAACGCGGGAAGTCGTCGTCGTCCCAGGCCTCGGTGAACTCGTTGTCGCCGCCGTAACGGAACGGATTGCGCAGCGAGAAGTGGCCCTGCTGGTACACCGTCGGGTAGCGCACGTCGGAATTGTCGTCGTATCCCGCAGGCAGCAGGATCGTGGCGCCGAAATACATCGGCTGGCCCCAGAACTCGGTCAGGATGTCGCTCTGCATCCGGATACGCTTGACGCGTTCGGTATCCTCGGGGAGCTCGATCGGCGGGATGATTTCGGTGACCTCGATGCGATAGGTCTCGGCGCCGGCCGGATCGATGCGCATCTGCTGCACGGCGCTGACGACGTTGCCGGGCGAACGCCTCCAGTTCTGCCCTTCCCACTGGTCGTTGTGCATCCACACGACATGGCCGTCGGCGCGCTCGAAGCGCGTGTACTTGTTGAGTACCGCCTGCACGTAGTAGTCGCCGGGCGGAAAGTCGCTGAGCGTCTCGATCGGCCAGCCGAGCGTGTCGGCGTCGATGATTACCGACGTGTCCGGGGCCAGGTTCTCGAAGTCGACGCCGTACACCGGTACGCCGTAGCGGCCCACCTGCAGGCGCGGTTCGCGCTCGTCGGTGCGGGCGATGGTCAGGAACATGCGACCGGTAAGCGGCTCGCCGCTGACCTCGGGCGGAAACGAAATCTCGAAGCGTAAGCCGGTGCGCCCCGGCTCCGCCGCCGGCGCACAGGCGCCGATGGCGAGGACGACGGCGAGAATCGCCAGAGAGGGGATGCCGACGTGACGGTGTGCCGTGTTACGTCTCATCAGTGTCACTCCTGTTTCGTGGACAGGTTGGCGGGGCGGTGCCGGTCGGGGACGCTACACGTTACCGTCGTACTTCTCGGGAGAGGGTTCGTCAACCCCGGGGCGTCCGATAGAATCGCGCCATCCCCCGCGCCGACAACACGACCGGAGACCAAACGTGCGAATTTCCATGCGCCTCGCAACCGCAGCGGTGAGTCTCGCCGGGCTCGGTGTTATGGCGTTGCCGTGGGCTACCGTGGCCGGCGCGACGGCGCCCCCGATCCCCCAGGAGCAAGAGGCGGCAGCCGGCCGGCAGGATACGGTCTACGTCGGCAGCGTCTCGCTCTTTCCGACCCTGGTGCAGCTACCGGTCGACTACGACGAGAGCGCAACCTACAGGTTGGTTGTCGGCCTGCACGGTCACGGCGGCAGACAGAATGATTTTTTCGAGCCACCGGCGTCGTTGTTCCGCGACGCCGGGCTGATCTACGCCGTGCCCCAGGCTCCGTACGCTTACCTGCCGTCGAATCGCATCGGCTATAGCTGGAATCTGAGGGACGTCGATGATTTTGCCGACAACCGGGGCGACGAGGTGACGATTCGATACATTCTCGACGTCATCGAATCGCTGCGCGAGCGCTACAGCGTCGGCGAGGTGTACCTCATGGGGTTTTCGCAGGGCGGTACGTTCACCTACTACACGGCGATCACCCACCATGACCTGTTCGCCGGGTTGGCCACCTTCGGATCACGCTTGAACGAGCAGCGGTTCGCGCCCGAAGAGCTGGCCGCGGCCAATCATCTACGTGCCTTTGTCGCCGGCGGGACCCTCGATACGGGCGCCCAACCGGTTCGCGCCCGCTATCTCCTCGACGAGGCCGGCTTCGACGTCACGCTGTACCAGTTCGACGCCGGCCACACCATTACCCGGGTGGCGATGGAAGAATTCATCGACTGGGTGAAGCGATGAAATCGCCGGCGTCTGTATTGTCGACCGCGTTGCTCCTCGCCTGACCCCGCGCGGTCGCCGGCTGGGCCCTCGCGATCGCGAAGGGCGCTATCCTCTAGATATGCAGAGAAAGAATTTGTTTGCCGTGGTTCTTGCGCTTGTCGCCCTGCCGACAGCCGCGCCGCCGTTGCCCGCTACTCAGGGCGCCGCTCCCGAGGTTCGCCTCGCGTTCATGGGCGACATGGGAACCGGCGACTCCCGGCAAGCGGCGGTGCGCGACCAGATCGTTCGCGTTGCGGCACACCTCGACGCCGTTTTCACCATGGGCGACAACATCTACGACAATGGCGAGGCGGACCACTTCGGGCCACGCTTCCTCAACGTGTACCGGCCGCTGTTTGATCGCGGCGTACCGTTCCACGCGGCGCTCGGCAACCACGACGTCAAGAAATGCCAGCTCGAGGCGGCCGATCCGCTTCCCCGCAATGCCGACGTCTACAAGGTCGATCGGCGCTGCTGGGTCGACCAGCAGCTCGGCACGGCCGAGTTCGGGTACCCGCGGGGGCAACGCTACTATTCCATCGTTCTCGGCGCGGCCCTGGTCGAGGTCTTCGTGCTCGATTCCAACACTCTGGCGAGCGACCAGACCATGCTCGCGAGCGGCGTCGATTCCGCCCAACTGAACTGGCTAGGGGAAGCGCTCGACGCATCGACGGCGGTCTGGAAAGTGGTGACCCTGCACCACACGCTGCATACGCCGCGCGCCGATCGCTTCATGTGGAAGGGGCACGAATCGGAGCTTGACCTGCGCGCCCAGCTCGAGCCGATTCTTGCCGGCCGCGTCGACGTCGTGTTCCAGGGCCACAACCACCTGTACGCCCGCATGCTGCCGCAACGGGGCATCCGCTACTTCGTGTCCGGCGCCGGCGGCAAGAAGCCCTACAAGTTCAAGCCCGATGCGATGACCGTTGCCCGCGACGACAAGGGCAGGTTCAACCACTTCGTGTACACGCGGGTCACCGCAGACTATTTCGAGTACTGCACCATCGACAGCGACGGTGCGATCCGCGATGGCGGACGGTTCGCCAAGGGCGATGTTGCCGATGCTCCCTTCGCGGCCGGGGAGTGCCCGGCGCTCGACGCCTTCTGATCGGCGTCGGCTGACCACTCCTTGCCGGCGAGCACGGCGGCCGTGGACAGCGCGATCTTGCGGTCGGTGTGACCCGTCCCCGGTTCGTTCAACCGCCACCAATCGGCGGCCCGGGCGTTGTCCCACGGACGTTGCAGCGGCACCGCGGCGAGCTCGCAGCAAAGCTCTTCGGCGCTGCGGAACCTGTCCTCGACGTGCTTCTCCAGGCACCGCAGGATGATCCGCTCCAGCCCTTCCGGAATCACCATCTCGGTACGCCGAGAGGGCGGAGTGGGCTGCTTTTGGACATGTTGGACGACGGTCGCCACCGGCGTGTCGCCCGTGAACACGTGCGTGCCGGTGAGCAGGAAGTAGCCCACACAGCCGAGCGCATAGATGTCGGAGCGGCCGTCGATCTGCCTTTGTCCCATGGCGATCTCGGGCGGCATGAACGCGGGGGTCCCCGGGGTGACGCCGTCGAGCGTCGGCTCGTTGCTCAGATCCTGGCTCCTGTCCCGTTTGACCAGGCCGAAGTCGAGCACCTTGACGAAGTCGTATGACCCCCCCAGGCAGCAGGAAAGAATGTTGGCCGGCTTGATGTCACCGTGCACGAGTCCGCTCCGATGGGCCTCGTCCAGCGACCGGCAAGCCTGCTGCAACAGGAACACCACCCGTTCGGCCGGAAGCGGTCCGTGCTCGACGGCCAGCGTGTCGAGGTCGAGGCCCTCGAGATACTCCATCGCATAGTAGTAGTGCCCGTCGGGGGTGAGCCCGAAATCGTACAGCTCGACGGTGTGCGGCGAGCGCAGCGCCGAGATCGCCTGCGCTTCGCGCACGAAGAGCTCGTGGGCGCGTTGCGTCGAGCCGGCCGCGCCGTTGTTACGTTCCTTCGGTCGGATCAGCTTGACGGCGGCGCGGCGCGCCAGCAGGTTGTGATCGGCGATCCACACCTCGCCCATCCCTCCCTGGGCGATCTTGCGTTTCAGGGTGTACTGACCCGCGGTCCTCGGTGTGGCCGGGACGCTGCGTAGGAGCCTGGGTAGGAGCATGGCTGGGTTACCCCCGTGCCCGTGGCGTGCAGCTTCGGCTGTTGATGGCGGCACGCTTACTCTCGAACACCGTGGTCCATGCCAGCGCCGCCAGCTCGGCTCTCAGCCGCGTGTCTTCGATGTCGGCAATCGTTATTTCTTCCTCTTCCTCTCCCGAGGGTCGGCCGCTCATCGCTGCCTCGACGTCGAAGGCCGCCAAGAGCTCGGCGACCCCGTGACGGGTGATGCTGGTGCGAATCAGCTCGTCGACGTCGAAGTCCTCGGCGCCGCCGTCAGCGTAGGCCCCGGCGCGAACGCCGCGGAACAAGTCGCCGATTTGGCGCAACGACAGCCGGTTCAGAAGCCCGGCGAGAAACTGCCGTCCCTCCTCGGAGATTGGATAGGCCTCGAACGTGTACTTCATTCCATGGTCGGGCCGGGTCGTGCAGGAGCCGGCTTCCTTCCAGACCTCCTGGCTTTGCCAGTCGCCGAGCCTGAACTTGGCTCGGCTTACCGAGAACGCTCCCGGCTTGCCGAAGGTGGCGCCCAGGTCGTGCACCATCATGAACGGCCGGCTGCATGACCCCGGAGCTTCCGCTGAGAACCCTCCCGGCAGGCACATCAAACGTTGGTTGCTCGCCTTGCTGTCGACGGACTCGATGAAGCTCATCAGCAGGCGGAGGGCGTCGAGCTCGCCGCGGCTGCTCGAATCGGGAAGCATCGTGTCGACCCGCGGCAGGTCGTCTCGCCAGCTCCAGCCCTCGTCGTCGCTGGCCTGGATCCGCCGGCCTTCCATGCGGCGCTCCACGGACACCCACGAGAAGACCTCCCTGGGCTTTCACGAGAAGCCAATTGGCCGGACCGACGGCAGCTTGGCTCACCTGGATGCCGACGACGTCAGCTTCAAGCTGGGCGACGAGCTCAAGGACCATCCCCTGCTCCTGATCCCTCGTGAGGACCGGAGCCGGATCCTGGACGAGGCCTTCGAGCAAGCCGGGCACAAGCCGGACTACCCCGCGTTTCTGGTGCGCGGCGACCTGTGCGCCAAGAACAAGGAGATCTATCGCGCGCTCAGCAACGCGTACGGGGGCGAC